>JAGGSW010000107.1 GCA_021158895.1 Candidatus Odinarchaeota archaeon
ATATTATCTGTTAATTAACTTTTAACCTTGTGTAACCGGTGTCTCTCTATGTAGAGGTCTATTTTTCCAGAGGAGTCCACTACAAATTCAACTGGTATCTTTACGCCTCCTTCAACAATATAAAACCTATATTCCTCTAATCTTTCATCTACCGGAATTAGGGGAACATTCATTTCCCAAAGCTTATCTTTAATCTCAAGATATAGTGTAGAGCCTCTTTTAACTACTGAAGCTCTATTTATTCCCTTGTAAGATTCGTATACACCTACTAACATGTCAAGTTTTTTATCAAGTGCTATAAACGGTAACTCATCGGGTTTTCTACCAATCAAGAGAGTTAAAATTCCTAGGCCAAGTATGGAAAGACTGTCAGGACTTCCATTAGATGCTATGGCCACACCCACTTTAAAGTCTGGAATAAAAGCTACAAATGCGCCACAGACACCTACAGAACCACTATGATAAACCACTTTATGACCGAAGAAATCATCTAAAATAATCCAACCATAACCGTAGCTTCGCTTCTCAAATCCAAGCAAGAAAAGATTAACTTCAATACGAGGAATATGCATTTCTTTAAGAAGAGACGAATCTACGATCTGTATGCCATCGAAAACACCATCATTCATATTTGCAATAACATAGTTAGAAAGCTCGGAAACAGAGCTTAATAATCCTCCAGCAGCATATATCAACTTGTTAAAGGGAAACTTAGCTGGAACTGGCTTGCCCTCCCTATCAATATAGTAAGGAGTCATGATGTCTGGGTCTGCCTCAAATTCTTCCTTTAAGAACGTAGACCTAGTCATCTTCAACGGTTTAAGAATTTTCTCTCTAATATAATCCTCGTAATTCATTCCACTAACTACTTCAATGATTTTCCCAAGCATTGTGTAACCTTCATTGAAATAGAAGAATCTTTCACCAGGCTTTGCGGCGATTTCTTCGGATGCGCCATTCACAAACTGCATAAAATCCTCAAAACTTGTCATAGGAATCCAACTTTCATAGAACCCAAGTCCTCTTTTTATTACTATTTCAGCTTGACCAAGATTCGGAACACCAGAAGAATGCGTTAATAAATGAAATATTTCAATAGGACGCTCATCGAACCCGATTTTAAGGGGAATATATTTTTTCACTGGATCATGAATATCTAGTTTACTGGCTTCAACCAGCTGCATAATTGCTAAAGCAGTGAAAGACTTTGTTACAGAACCAATCCCGTACAACGTGTTAGGTGTTGTAGGCAAATTTTCCTCTAAATTTCTTGCACCGAAACCCTTACTATAAAGAATTGAGTTGTTTTTGATGACAGAAACGCTTAATCCAGGTATTCGAAACGTGGACATAGCTTCAGTAACGTAACTATCAAGCAGTTCAATGATATTACTACTCAAATCTACCCCTCGGAACATTTGTTGAATGATATTCAAACCAAATGCAATGTAACCTAAAAGTTTATTGCTCAAAGTTTAAGGTCAAACTTAACTTTCAAACAGTAATAAGTAGCTATCTCCGAAATGATGTACGTAATATAAGCAATAGTGCGCTTTGAAAGCCAAGATTTAACCTTACTTAACAATCGACCTTCAAATTAGGAAATATTTAAGAAGATTGAAACAACACTTACATCTATGTTAGTATTCGGTCCAGTTCCCTCGCGTAGATTAGGAAGAAGTTTAGGCGTAAATAATATTCCAGCAAAAATATGTTCATATTCATGCGTTTATTGTCAGCTAGGTACAACCATAAAAATAAGTATTGAAAGACGCTCATTCTATGATCCAGAAAAAATCTTCAAAGAAGCAGAAAACAAAGTAAAAAATGTGCAAGCGGACTACATTACTTTTGTACCAGATGGAGAACCCACCCTCGACGAGAATTTAGGAAAAGAAATAGAAATGTTAAAAAGCCTAAACCATAAGATCGCAGTTCTCACAAATGGTTCTCTAACATTTAGAGAAGACGTAAGAAACGATCTTTCAAAAGCTGATCTTGTATCCTTAAAGGTTGACGCAGTAAGTGAAGATTTATGGCAGAAAATAAATAGACCACACCCTTCACTTTCTCTTCAAAAAATCCTTGAAGGAATGTTAGAGTTCTCCAAAGAATTCAAAGGAGAACTAATAACGGAAACAATGCTAATGGACCAAATCAAATATGAAAACGAATTCGATAAGATTGCCGACTTCATCAGAGAATTGAATCCGAAAATAGCATATATTGCAATTCCCACGAGGCCTCCCGCTGAGAAATGGGTAAAACCTCCACGAGAAGAAGTAATTAACGAAGCATTCCAAGTGTTTTCTAAAAAGATCAAGAACGTGGAATACCTTATAGGATATGAAGGTACTGCTTTTTCATTTTCGGGTAACGTTGAGGAAGATTTGCTTAGCATTACTGCAGTGCATCCAATGCGTGAAGACGCAGTCCAAGAACTTCTTAATAGGGCTGGAGTAGGATGGGAAGTTGTAGAAAAACTGATCAATGAAGGAAAAATAATTGAATTAAGATACCGTGAACATAAATTTTACATGAGGAAGCTTCCTGGAAGACGATAGTAAAGCGCTGAAACCTAGGTTTCAAGATGCTATATGGCCTCATGGAGAAGTAGGGGTATATCTGTTACCTTTAGGTCTTTTATTCCCTGTTTCCTAACAGTGCTTGCAAGTTGAAACATACACAGCGGACACGCCGTTATAATTCTTGAAGCACCGAGATCCAAGGCTTCTCTTATTATCATCATCGCTACAGAATTCGATATATCCCTAAATAGTAGTCTGATTCCCCCGGGAGCCCCACAACAGTAACCTTCATTCCTGTTCTTTGAAAACTCTAAAAGTCCTATTCCAGGAATACTCTCAATGATTTTTCGAGGCTCTTCATATTTTTTCGACGTCTTAGCGAAATGACAAGGATCTAAAAACACAACTTTCTCCTCTATTCGCTTACTAAATTCAATTTTCCCTTGATCGATAAGATCCGATAAAACCTCAACAACATGTAGAACTTCGAAACCTGGTTTTCTAAATATACGTGGATATATATGCTTATACGTGTGATAACATGCAGCGCAAGCCATCACAACTCTGTCAGCACCTTTCTCCTCTATTTTCGCAATGTTGCTTTCTGCTACTTTCTTTGCATCATCAAAAAATCCGTGATCAACAAGGAGAAGTCCACAGCACCTTTCTTGCTCGCCGAGAATCGTAAAATCAAGACCAGCTTTACTAAAAATGTCTACTGTTGCATGTCCTATTTCATGTAGTCTAAATGGGACCATGCATCCAACGAGATAAATGTACTCGGCCTTTTCCGGAAACCTAATGCCGTCAGGAATCCATTTCTTCCAGTATTCTGGGCCTTCACCGGTCATCGATCCGCTACTTATAATGTTTCTGCAGAGATTTGCAATGGGTTCTGGAACTTTTCCTTCCTTAACTGCAAGATTTCTAAGGCTTCGAACAACATCTGAAATAGGAATATTCGTGGGACAGATTAGTTCACAAGTTCCACAACAAGTACATGTATACAATTCTCTAACAATATCGCTAATCGTTTTCTCTTTGTTTAGAATAGATTGAGCTGCTTTAATTCTACTCAAAGCACCTATGTTTTCGTCTCTGCTTGAAAGATAGAAAGAACATACATCATTACACGCTTTACACTCAATACAGGAGAAAACTGCATCTTTAATATCTTCTAACATTTGATTCACTCTCCCAAATAGTGAAAATGGCAATTTAACTTCTACTTTACTATTGCATTTTCTGTCAAAAAGGCTTCGTTAGCTTAACTTAAACTAATGTTAGTCCGAATTTTCATTAGAATTAATGCAAAAGTTAATTTGCAAAATCTCATAATATACTTTACTATTGCATTTGTGAGGGAGTAGCGGTGAAGAGGGGCGTAATAGGTTTAATTTTAGCCGTTGCTCTAACAATAGCGTTTTTAATACCACTTCCAGGAATGTTTGCGCCATCTTCTCTAATGTCAATGACAGATCCCTTAGCAGGCATTTGGGGCTCTGTCTACACAGCTAAATATCCAAGCCAAGGAAAAATAGTGATGCCCGGACTGGAAAACGATGTAATAGTCATAATAGATGGTTATGGAGTGCCGCATATCTTTGCGAAATCTGAAATAGATGTCGCCTACGTACTAGGGTATTTGCATGCTCACGATAGACTTTTCCAAATGGACCTGCAGCGAAGACTAGTAGAAGGCAGACTATCCGAAGTAACTGGAGAGGCCGCCTATCAAACCGACGTATTATATAGAATTCTAGGACTTTACAGAGGCGCGCAAAAATCCTTAGAACTCTTAGAAAACATTTCTAAAGGAGAAGAAGCGAGCTACTATCCTCAAATGGATGTTACCCTCATAAAGGATGATGCCAAGAAACTTTTAGACATGTTAGATGCCTATTCTAAAGGAGTGAATTTTGTAATAGAAGGAATGGAAAAGAAAAATGCATTACCATTGGAGTTTAAACTTTTGGGTTACAAGCCGGAGCCTTGGACGCCCTTAAACAGTCTTGAAATAGGTAGGCTTATCAGCTGGGGTCTAACTGGAACCTTCGCTGACCTAGAGCTTTACTTAATATATCAAGGGTTAGTCGGTAAATACGGTGTGGAAAATGGAACAAAATTTCTACTTGAACTACTACCGATAGATAGACCCATTGATCATTTTATTGTCCCAGAAAATGAAAGCTGTATTTACTCCGTTAATCCAGCAGACCCCTTCAAAACATTTAGCTTTTCTACAGTAAACGTAGAGACGCAAGGAATAGATGAACTCCTTAAATGGATAAAGGAAGCATCTCCATTACTCACGCCAATAAGATCTATGTTTGCATCCAACAATTGGGTTGTAGGTGGAAATCTAACTGAAACAAGAAAACCTATACTTTGTAATGATCCTCACTTGCAACTTGTGGTGCCGCCAGTTTGGTACGAAGTTCACTACGTTGTGAAAAGTCCAGATGGAGAGTTTATTAACGCTAGAGGCGTAACATTCCCGGGAATTGGTCTAATAATCATTGGATGTACTCAATACGTCGGGTGGGGCTTTACAAATGTTATGGCGGATCAAATGGACTTCTACTACTATAAATGGAATGACAAAGGACAATATTTGTATAAGGGTTCTTGGAAAGATGTAAAAACAGTAAATGAAGAAATACTCGTTAAGACCAGCAACGGATATGAAAAAAGAACAATTACATTAAACTTCACGGTTCACGGCCCAATCATTGAAAGAAAAGGAACAAAGTTTGCAATCTGCTGGATGGGAGAAAGATACGGTTCACTGGAACCTTTAGCATTACTAAAATATGCTCATGCAAAAAATGCAACCGAATTCTTAAAAACAACATACTACTTCCATACGCCTCCTCAAAATCATGCTTTTGCAGACATCTATGGAAACTTTGGATGGAGAGCAGTTGGCTGGTATCCCAACAGAACCTATCCAAACGGCACTATGGCAATAGACCCTTCAAAACCATTAACAGCCCTAATACCTAGATTACCCATTAACGGTAGTTCTGAAAACGTCATTGAATGGAATGTAAATGACTGGATTGATGCAAATGAAGCACCGACACTATGGAATCCTAAGCAAGGCTACGTGGTAACTGCAAACAACAGGTTGGCAAACAAAACATACCCGTATATCTACGATGTCGCATGGACATTTGCAGACTACTATAGAGCATACAGAATCGACTACCTCATAAGAGAATGCATAAAAGAGAAAGGCTACGTCACAATTGAAGACATGAAGAAAATACAGAACGACGTCTTCTATGTCCCAGCAGCTGAACTAGTACCAGAAATAGAAAAAGCACTTTCAGGAGTAACAGATGAGAAGGTACAAGAAGCACTTAACATTCTTAAGGAATGGAACTATTCAATGCTTTCAGACCTCGTTGCTCCAACAATTTTCGCCAAATGGCTTAGTGTCTTCAAAAACATGACACTTGCAGACGAATTCATAGAATTAAACAAAACAGTCAGCGGATTTACCATTAGCAAAAGCGAACTCGAAGACCTTGTAGAATCCATTCCAACCAGTATCCTAGAAGCTTACGTAAAACTTGAACCAAACTCTCACTGGTTTGACAACGTTTTCACAGATGAAACTGAAAACGCAGCAATCATAATACGTGAAAGCTTCGAAAAAACCATCGAACTACTAGAAAACGAGTTTGGAGAGGACATGAGTAACTGGAAATTCTCTAAAATACACAAGTTACACGCTGAGCATCCATTTGGCTCCATTTTCAGCTGGCTTAACTACCCTGAATGGGAAGCCTGGGGATGGAGTCAATGTGTCGACAACATTGGGGCATCTGGCAAAAGTGGACCATCTTGGAGAGAAATATTAAACTTCAAAGACCTTAATCAAAGCTTATGTATAATACCCGGTGGGCAATCAGGTAATCCTTTCAGTAAACATTACTACGATCAGCTTAGGTTGTGGCTCAACGGAGAATATAAGCATATGAGTTTTCCAGCGGCCCCATCAGATGTGGAAAATGCTGAAAGCACTTTAGAGTTCGTTCCGGGGTGATAGAATGAAAAAACTAGGTTTCTTACCATGTTTGCTAATAACATTAATTATCGGTGTTATATTAGAATTTACAAAGATTTGGCAACTATTAGTGATTGCAGGGATAATAGGAGGATTTCTGGCAAAAAATGCCAAAACAGCAGCCCTATCAGGTTTCTTAGGTCTACTCTTTACCTGGGGGGTCTTTTTCTTAGCCAATTACATGAAACTACCCTGCAGCTTTACAATAGCCTTCTCAAATCTGTCGATGTTCCTAGGAATAGGCTTAATACTTATATCGCTGCTTGGGTTGTTTAGCGCATTAATAGGCTACTTTTCAGCAGCACTCATAGAAAAACAGTAAACATTACTCAACAATTTTATTTTATACTTTATTAACGAGTTTTATGTAAATATACGATATTTTGCTTCTAGTAAGAGCTTTAACAGTTTCTCCAAAGCTTAAAATAACAATGGTATTGTTAATTCATATGTTATTTAGGTGAAACATATGATTAATGCTCATGTTCACTTGTTTCCTGACGATGTTTTGTGGCGTTTTTACGCTTGGATTGAAAAGAAACATAAATTGAAATGCCAATTGAATGGGAAAAGCCTTAAATGTATTGAAAAATATGGGTGTAAAACAGATTTTTAATCTAACTCACGCCATCACTCCGAAATATAATGAGAAACTTAATAGATGGCAGGGAGAACTTAAAAAGAAGTACGGTTTCATAACCTTCGGCGCATTTCACCAGAAAACAGCGAAGAACTACTCATAAAGGCCTTTGAAAACAAGTGGATAGACGGGTTAAAATTACATCCACCTGTTCAGAAATTTAGACCCGACTCAAAAGAAGCTTTGAACATCTACGATCTACTTGAAGAACTAAAAAAGCCACTCTATATTCACACGGGTTGGTTTCCAGATAACGGTTTCCAATATTCAGATCCAAAAATGTACGAACCCCTAATATATAACTATAACATTCCGGTAATTCTCGCCCACATGATGCTTGGAAAACCAAAGGAACTCAGAAGATTCCTTGATGCAAGGAAAAACATTTACACCGAAACATCAAACGCGCTCATCGATATAACGGTTATTGATCATGTTACAGGTGAAAAAGTAAAATGGTTATCTGAAGAAGTTGTAAACTTAATAGAGGATTATCCAAATAGAGTTCTTTACGGAAGCGAGATACCCCTGGTTTGGTGGAAACCAGAAAAACACTAAAAACTCTACTTAAACTTAACGTTGACGAAAAAATTAAAGAGAAAATTTTATGGAAAAACGCTGCAGAGTTTGTTGAAAAACACATAAAATAATCTGAAATTAACGTTTTCTCTCATCTTTTAGACATTTTTGATTGATTTATTGTTTTAAGATATACATTGTGGAGCGTGAGAGATTATCGTCGACATGCTGGTTAAACGCAAATTTTTATATTTAGTAATAGATAATACAACAAATGTTG
>JAGGSW010000060.1 GCA_021158895.1 Candidatus Odinarchaeota archaeon
ATTCTTACCTATATTTAACGCGAAAAAATATACTGTGTTAAGCATAATGATTGTAATTTTAATATAGATTGTGGCTAAATGTCAAATATAAATTAAGACACGAGGAGATCGTATGCTTAGGGAAGGGAAAACGATAATCATATTATTAGTGTTGTTTCTCCTAGTTTTAAGCCTAACATCAACGATATTATATCGTTTTCCTTTGTATGTTGAAACCTCGGGAAAAATGGTTCAATTTAACGATGATAGGCAAAAACTGGGCATAAGGGATAAGTTAATTATAGAAAATTGGAAGGGAGTTGATTTTAGATCGAGTTGTAAGCTACTGGAAGCTAAATATGATTCTGATAAAGAAGGTGAATATTTCTCTATCTCAAATGATATAGTGCTATCGGGTATAAATGTAACTCTCTATATTTCGTCTTGTGATAATAATTCTATAACTGTTGCAGTTATGGTTAGGAAACTGGTTCAGATGAAAATTGTGTGGTTAAAGCTAGGTTTTTCTACAGAGGACTGTGTTTTAGTGAATAATTCAGAGGTTTTACTAAATGAGGATATGCTTGAACTGCTTAATGGAAATGGATGCGTAGAGCTGGGTGTTGTGGTTTTAAAAGAGTTTGTGGGAGAGGCTAAACTTCGTGTATGGGGTTATGGAAAAACCTATGATGGTATAATTGTTGTTGGGGTTTCATCGCTATTTTTTATGAAGGATGTAACAGGTTCTTTAGAGCTGTTTTCAAGCAATGTAGAAGATGTGGCAACGAATTTTGAAGCAAGCACGTTTATTGAACATAAAACTAATGGCACAAAGTCTCCTGGTACAATAACTGTATGCGGTTACTGGTATTATGAAGATCCTAACGGAAATTATGTTCCCATTAAGAATGCTCTTGTTATTTTGTATGATGATGATCCTCTTGGCGTTACTACGGAGTTAGCAAGGACATATACTGACGATTCAGGATACTATGAATTTCCTCCAATAGAGAATAATGATGGGCTATTTGAGGATGGTTATGATGTTTGGGTTGCGGTATACTGTGAGAACTCGTATGTAAAGGTAACTGATGGTGGTGCTAGTCCTTATGGTTGGAGAACATCTAAGATAGATAATGTTCCAGATGGATTTGTTGATATGGGGTCTTGGAGGGTGGTAGATGACTCAAGTACTCTGTTGTTTGAGCCTGGTTGCTGGGAAATTTTTGATCATGTAAATAATGCTGTCGATTGGATTTATCAATGGGCGTCGTGGACCAGGGATCAGGTGACTGTATTTTGGCCTTATGGAGATTGGCCTTGCACTGATGGTAATATCATATATATTCCGGATGGAGATTGGTATGCTGATGCTGCTGCGATATATCATGAATATGGTCATACTGTAATGTATGCAGCTTATGGTGGAAAGTGGCCGGATCATGGGAATTATGACAGTCATTATGTTTTTTCGGATACGGATCTTGGGTTTTCTTTTGTTGAGGGTTGGGCTGAGTTCATGGAGTGTGCGGTTGACGATAACGTGAGTAACCTTCAAAGCTTAGGTATGAATATTGAGGATAATGACTGGTATAACGTAATGGATGATGACGATTTGGATGGAGCTTTTGTGGAAGGAAGCGTTGCAAGTATTCTTTGGGACATATACGATGAGATAAACGCTACTGAGCAAGACAACCTATATATGGGTTTTGATGAGGTTTTTGACGTTCTTCTAAACTATAATCCAAGTAATATTTATGAGTTCTGGGATTATTTTGTTGAAAACTTCAATCACAAAAGCGAGCTTAGAGATATCTACTATCATTATGGTATAAATATGGGTAAAAAGGTCAAATGGACGTTCATGGTTTATATGGATGGAGATAATAATTTGGAGACTGCTGCTATCGACGATCTGCTAGAGATGGGAGATATAGGTTCTAATGAAAATCTAAGTATAGTTGTTATGTTGGATCGTATCGATGGTTATAATTTCACGTATAATGATTGGACTGATACGAAGATCTTTTATGTCACTAAGGGTTTTGAGCCTTATTCTTATAATGCTATTGCAGATATGAACGAGCTAAATATGGGTGACTACTACACATTATATGAATTTGTAACCTATGCAGTAGAGAATTACCCTGCAGATCATTATGCATTAGTTTTATGGGATCATGGGGGTGGTTGGATTGGTTGTTGCTGGGACGATAGTAGCGGAGATGACCATTTGGAGCCGTGGGAAATCCGAACAGCCCTCAATGTAGTTAAATCATGCTATCCAGATTTTCATCTGAATATTGTTGGTTTTGATGCATGTTTAATGGCATCGCTTGAAATGGCGTTTGAACTCGCGAATCCTGTTACAGGTTGTTTTGCAGACTACTTGGTGGCTTCAGAGGAGGTGGAACCTGGTGATGGGTGGCCCTACGATCTAATATTGAATTTGGTTAAGAACTATCCAGATTTGTCGCCAGCTTTATTTGCTGATTGGATTGCGTATCTCTATGTTCAATCTTATAATGGTGGTAGTCAGGGCTATGTTCCCATTGTAACACAATCTGCTATTGATTTGCAGAATGTAGAAAACTTGGCTAGAGATTTAGGCGTTTTTGTAAAAGAACTTCTAAGAAGATACAACTTGTATGAAAATGAAATTTTAAGTGCTTTGGAAAATTCTGAGATATTTGGTTATCCGTCATTTAATTTTACAGATTTATATCATTTTGCGTATAACATTAGGGCTCTCATTGATGATCTAACAATAAGGCACGTAGCCAATTCGTTACTAGAATCAATAAGTAATACCGTTATTGCATCTTATTCATTGTCTGGGCATCCTAATGCGCATGGTGTATCTGTATATACGGGTATTGGTACCTACGATTATTATGAGTATTATGGGTATGATTACCTATTTTCTTCGTATTTTACTTTGTGGGATGATTTGGTTCGTGCGATTAATGGTGAGCCTTATGATGCATGGTTTTACGATGTATGGTTGACGAATATTGCTGATGAGGACAATGACAGTTACTATGAGGCAATTACACTAAATTGGGATGTCGATGCATTCAATGATAGTTTGGAAGTAATGGTTAATGTATCTATTTACGACAGTAATTACTTGCTAGTAACATATTATACGGTTGGACCTTATGCAGTGAGTAATGAACCTAATTCTGATAACCAAAATATTAGGATATTTTTGTCTAACATGGATTCTTACCTAATTTTGTTAGACATATACGTGTCAAATCAACTAGTATACAGGTGCTATTATATTCTCGGTGTTTCAGATGATATCTATCCTTTGTTAATGGAACCTGATACATTTGGACCACATATAACGGCTGTCTTGCCAAGTAATGAGACTTGTCTCCCTGTCACAGATCTAACTGTAAGCTGGTCTGGTTTTGATAGTGGTAGTGGAATTGACCACTATGAAATCAAATTAGATGATGGAGAATGGCTAAATATAGGTGTAGATACAAGCTATGTATTCGAAGACCTAAACGAAGGTCAACATATTATCTTAATTAAAGCCGTCGACAAGGTAGGCAACGAAGCAATATATAGACTGGTCGTAACGATTGACAGGACCCCGCCAAGTGTAGTGATAACGTTTCCTGAAGCCGGGAAATATGTAAGTGGCACAATTAGCATTAATGTTTCCGCAGAGGATGTTGAAAGCGAAGTCGAAAAAGTATCATTTATATTTGACGGAATTCTTCTATATAACGATACGGAGAAACCATACGAGTATAGTTTTGATTCAATTCTTTACTTAGATGGTTCACATAATTTAAACAGTTGTGGCCTACGACAAAGCTGGGAATAATAAAACTGCGAGCATAACTTTCTATATTGACAACACGGAGCCAAGTGTTAGTATAGTTTTTCCAATTGATGGAAGCTGGGTTGGAACATATGTTTATGTAAACGTTTCCGCTTCAGATGAGCTTAGTGGAGTCTATGCTGTAGAGCTCTTGATTAATGGTTCAAGTCAAGGCTATTATTATCCTCCAGACTACGATATCTATTGGGATGCAACAGAATACGCGGAGGGGACATATAATTTAACTGTTGTAGCTTACGATAATGTTAACAACACAGCTTCAAAGAGCATAGTTGTGCATTTAGATAAAACCTCTCCAGTAGTTGGCGTGGTTTCTCCTGCGAATAGGAGTTGGGTTAGTGGTGTTGTGGAGATAAGTGTTCCTGTGAGTGATGTTGGTGCTGGTGTTGACTATGTTGTGTTTGGAATATATGGGCAACCGGAACTTCTATATAATGATACTGCGGAGCCTTATGAGTATAGTTGGGATACAAGAAGCTATGCGGAAGGTAAGCAGCTCTTAGCAATTATTGTAAAGGATAAAGCTGGAAACTATCAATGTGTAGTTCTTGAATACTATGTGGACAATACTCCGCCGAGCATTTCAGCGGTGGAGTATCCTTCTGAGGTTAAGGGGAATGAAGTAGCGAAAATTAATGTTACTGTAATTGATGTGAAAAGCGGGGTCAGTAACGTTATTTTGTCTTACAGCGTTGATGGCGGAGAGACTTGGACAAACTTAACGATGGATTTAAGGGAGGGGAATGTTTATGGAGCTGCAATACCTGGACAATCCGTGGGTACGACTGTTCAGTTCAAAATAATAGTTTTTGATGCTGCAGGGAACATGGCGGTAAGTCCAACCTACAGCTACAAGGTAGTGTCAAAAGTTTCTTGGACTCTAATAGGTGGGGTAGGTGTGGTTGTCGGTACGACGGCTGTATTGGTGTTTGTATTAGCTAGGAGGAAAGGAGTAAAGTGATATTTTGGTTTCAAGGGTTTATTGCTGAGAAAATAGAACGATACAACTACAGTTTTTTTCTTTGAAATCTGATTTATGTGATATTGAGACGAATTATTAAAACGGCTTTTCTTGTAATTTTATGGAAATATTGTGATAGAGAGTGGTTTTATGGATGAGGAAGGTTATTCTGGTGTTCGTGAAGCATTGAGAATGTATAGGGAAGGTGGGCATGGTTTGCTGGTTAGGAAAGCTGCTGAAAGATTGAAGAAATTTGGGTATAGGATACTTTGCTGTGAAGGTTTTTCAGAATTGAGTGATGTAGGTGATGATGAGCTTAGGTTTAATATTGCTCCAAAGCTCGGATACTCGTATGGTGAGTTAATTAGACATGATGTTGTGGCTAAGAAAAACGGGAAACTTGTAGTAGTTGAGGTGAAGTTTGGAGAAAGTGTAGCGAGGCAAATTGCTGAAGCTGAGAAGAAGGGGAAGGTTATCTTAGTTCTCCCAGTCAAAGATGGAAAGAAGATAGAAGTGTGGGGGTTCAAAGAACTGGGCATAGAAACCAGTAAGTAAGAAATGTGATCCAAAGTTAATTCATGTTAGGTTCATATTAACTCGTACTTATGGTTGGAGCATTGGTTCATCGTTAAAAGATTTTGGAAAGGAGTTAACTATGGTAAAAGAACTGTCAGATCATGCAAGGCGAGAAGCAGAAAACATATTTGATCAGATATGGGAAAAATCGATTAATCTATTAACTTAGAGTATAAGGGAAGTTTTGGTGTAAGTTTATTGAAGTTTTAAAATTGCATTAACGATGTTATTCTTTCATTTCTGAGTAGTTTAGACATGTTTCTGTTGGTGCTTGGTAGATTAGTTCTTTGATTTCGTTGCCGAAGGTTTTTGTGAGGGCGTTTATGAAGGTGTAGGTGATGTTTATTTTTATTTTTGCTTTTTTGGTTAGTATTACGTCTTCTATGTTGTATTTGTTTAGGAATTTTTTGTATTGGGTGTGCCAGTTTGTGTTTGGTTGCCAAATGTATAGTTTTGTTATTTCTCTTATGGGTACGTGTCTGGCTAGTGCTGCGAAAGCCTGTGTAGCTGGTTCGTATGTTATGGGTAGGCTGCATATGGGGTATTTTTGGTTGATCCATGCTTTGTAGCATTCTGGGTATTCTTTGTACATTATGTATCCTTGAAGGAACTCTGTCATTCCTTCAATAAGTATTCTAATTTTTTCGTTTAGTCTTTCGTATTCTTCTTGGGAAAAGTATGATGCGGCGTGTAGTGTTTCGTGGATTAGGGTTTTTCTGCACCAGTGTCCTTTGTTTAATATTAATTCATTGGTGTTGGGGTTATATAGTCCCCTTATGATTCTTCGGTTCTTCCGTAATTCGGTTTCGTATATTGTTAGAGTGGGAGGTAAATGTATTTTTGTTTTTAGTGCTTTTTCTATTGATGTTGTTATTTCGTCTTTAACTACTTTTTCTATACCTGTGATGGTGGCGTCCATTATGAATGTTAGATAGCATTCTGGTGTCAAGAAGGTTTTCTCCTTAAGTTTAGCTTGTTTTTCTGTGATTTAAAAATGGTGTTGAGGTTTTTGGAAATATTTTTGTATCGATTAGTTTATAAGTATCTTGTGTGTAGTGTGTTACACACGGTGGTGAAAGTTATGGTTGAGTATATTGCTGAGAGGTATTCTGAGTTTTTGACTAAGGGGGATGTTGTTGAGCTTTATAAGAGGCTTGAGGATGTTTATGGTACGGTTAAGGATGTTTGTAAGGTTATAGGTATTGAAAGGAAGACTGTGTATAATTGGAAGAAGGTTAAGGAGATTAGGCATGAAACTAAGGTGAAGGTGTTGAGTGCAGCTTTAGAATTTTTTACTAAGGAGACTTTAGAGTTTCTAGCTGATAAGGGTTTGAAAAGGACTTTAGAAGTTCTTTCATTACTGCTGCAACATATATATGAAAAAGCGATGGAAACAGATGAGAAAATGGAGTTTAAAAAGTTTTTTGATGAGTTTAAGAGAATCTTTGAGAAATATGACAAATCGTTGCTAGATCCTATAAGATATGAAATTAGTGAGTTACTTGAGTTACTTGAACATCGAGCTAATGAGTTGGGTGTTAGTATCGTTCCCGAAATGGTTGCTGTTCCACTACATATTCCTAGAGGAAAGTTTGAGATTAAAGAGTATCCAGAAGGAACAATGGGTGGAATTAGTACTGCAGCTACTGTATAATATAATTTTCCGTATTTGTGAATAGTTGGCAGTTGAGGTGTTATTTAATGGAAAGCAACATAGGTTCTACAGGAGTTAAAGTTCAACTGAAGTTTTTTAGAATTTCGTGTAGGTATAGTAATGTGATTAGGCAGGATCTATATGAATTAGTTGATGTTCTCGGAAAGATGGGTTATGAGTTTTTAACGAGATTGCCTATGCGTCGTTTTAAATTTGGGGTTGGTGGTTCTGGTCCTATAGCTCGTAAGGGGGATGTTGTGGTTGATGTGAATACTGATGCGCATATCATTGGTGTTAGTTCATTGGATGTTGAGTCGGTGGTAAGGGAGTTTGCTAGTGTTGAAGATGCGGTGAGGAATGAGCTTATGTTGAATCTTAGGCCGTTGTTTTATGAGGTTTTGGTTGAGGCGGAGGTTGTTTCTGGTTCTAATCCTCTTGAAGTTATGTCTAAGGTTGGAGGTAAATTTGGTTTAATAGGTAAGTTGGTTGAGTTGTCTGGGGTGAGGTTGGGTCTTTTTGGTGTTAGGTTGTGTGAGTCTGGTAGGGATCCTGATGGTGTTGAATGGTTGGATGTTGAAGTGAATCCGTTTGTTAGTAGGGCTGGGAAGGCATATTATGTTTCGATTGTTTATAGGCGGCCGTCTAGAGAAGATGTACTAACGTTTGCAAGAAAAGTATTAACGTTCATAAATAGTTTGATAAGCGGTATTGAATCTTATTCTCAAAAATGAAGTATT
>JAGGSW010000029.1 GCA_021158895.1 Candidatus Odinarchaeota archaeon
AGACTCTGATAACATTTCAACTGCATATATTGCTCCAACTATTTCCGAGAATTCAAATGCGAGATGTGGATTCATTATTTATCAACTCTCTCCCTCATCTAAAAGGTAAAACATTAATCTAGTTCCCATTAAACTGTAAGTTTAACTGCTTTTGCTACCTATATAAATTTATTTAAAAATGTCAGGTTAAACTGGAGAGAACCAGATAACCATAAAGTTAGAAGTGAAAACTAAATTAATATTTATGCCATTTTTTACATAACTCAGATTATACTGTGTGAAATATTAGTAATTGAACAGGATACTGAGGGGTTTTCATGTTTGATTTAATGGAAAAAGCTGTTGAAAAAGGTTTACTACTGGGCGCAACCTACATTGATATAAGAATTGTTAAAAACGCTTCCGAAGAAATTAAAATTAAAAACGGTGCTGTTGAAGAAGCCACTATTAAAACAGATTCTGGTTTCGGTGTAAGAGTATTAAAGAACGGTGCATGGGGGTTTCATAGCAGTAACAAAATAGATAAACATACTCTTGATCAAGTTGTTGAAACTGCCGTTAAAATTGCAGAAGCAAGCGCTACACGTAGTAAAAAACCTGTTAAATTAGCCCCGGTTAAAACTATTAAGGACAAATGGCGCACACCCTGGATTAAAGATCCTTTTGATGTTCCTTTTAAGGATAAGCTGGAACTTTTCTTGGAAGCTGATGAAACAATAAGAGAACAAAGTGACTACGTTAAAGCTGGTATGGTTAGTTATGAGGCTCGGAAAATTCATAAGTGGTTTGTTAGTAGTGAAGGGTCAAAAATTGAGGCTGAGATCGTTTTTTGCGGTGTTGGTGTTTCAGCATTAACCGCTAAAAATGGAGATGTTCAGAGGAGGAGTTTACCGACTAGTTTCGGTGGAAACTATGTGAAAAGAGGATGGGAATATGTCGAATCATTAAATCTTGTTGAACTTGCCGAAAGAGTTGGTAAGGAGGCAACTATGCTACTTGACGCCAAGTCTTGTCCATCTGGAAAAACAACGTTAATACTTGACTCCAGTCAGTTAGCTTTGCAAATTCATGAAAGTTGTGGTCATCCAAGTGAAGCAGATAGAGTTTTGGGTACTGAAGCATCTTATGCAGGTACAAGTTTTTTAACTCCTGATAAGCTTGGAAAATTGAAGTATGGCTCGGAAATTGTAAATATCGTTATGGATCCCTCACCAGAGAAATATCCAGAGGCTTTAGGTAGCTATAAATATGATGACGAAGGCGTACCAGTTAAAAGAACTTACATAGTTAAAGAAGGGGTTTTCACTGGTTATCAGCTTAGTAGGGAGACTGCCGTTGAACTTGGGTTTGAGGAAAGTAATGGTGCTATGAGAGCTGATAATTGGAATAGGATACCTCTCATTAGGATGAGTTTAATTAGTTTGGAGCCAGGAGATTGGAGACCTGAAGAAATAATTGAGGATACCAAGGATGGTATTTATATGGATACAAATAGAAGTTGGTCTATTGACGATAAAAGATTAAACTTTCAGTTTGGCTGTGAACTTGCTTGGAAAATAGAGAAAGGCGAAAAGAAAGAACTTTTAAAGAACCCCGTTTATCAAGGAATTACCCCAGAGTTCTGGGGTAACTGCGATGCTATTGGCAAAGATTTCTTCATTTGGGGTATTCCAAATTGTGGTAAGGGCGAACCTCAACAAATAATGTGGGTTTCCCACGGTGCTTCTACTGCTAGGTTTAGAAACGTTATGGTTTTCAGTGGGAGGTGAAAGAAGTTGAAAGAATTAGATGAAATTAAAAGTTGGATAATTGATACCGCTCAGACAGTTATTAAACATGTTATTGAAAACGGTGCTTGGCAGGCTGATGTTAGAATTGAATACGGTGAAAATTATCTTACAAGGTTTGCGAATTCTCAAATTCATCAAAATGTTGGGGAAACATATACAAAAGCTTTCTTAAGGGTTTTTCTCCGCGACAAAAGGTTTGGGTGTGTTACAATTATCAGTAGAGATATAGATGAGATTTTGAAAGCGGCTGATCAAGCCCTTAAAATAGCTAAAGCTTCTAAGCCAGATCTTTTCTTTAAAAGTCTTCCAGAACCTGATAGAATATTACCAACAGACAGAAAGATGTTTTTCGAGGAAATGATCAGACTTACTCCTTTTGATAGAGCTGAAGTTGTTGGCAAGGTGATAGATGCCGCTCACGAAGCTGGTAAACACGTTAGTGCTGTTAACGGGGCTTTATCTACGGTTCTAAGGCTACAAGCCATTGCTAACAGTCTAGGCGTTAATGTTTTTCAAGCATATAGCTTTGCTTCTTTAAATGTGTTAGTTACCGCGAAGAATATGCAAAGTGAAGCTGAAGGTTTTGCTTACCGTGTTTCTGGAAATTTGAAAGAAATTAGTGCTGAAGAGGTTGGTTTTGAGGCTGGTGAAAGGGCTTCCAGCGGGCTTGATGCAAAGAAAATTGAGCCTGGAGATTATGAGGTTGTGTTTTTACCTTATGCAACAGCTACCTTAATGTTCCATTTGGCTATTGATACTTCTGCTAGATCGAAGGATCTTGGAGTGAGCAGTCTGATTAACAAAGAGAACAAAAAAGTTTTACATGAGGATATAAGTGTTGTAGATGACCCTAGAAGCGAAAAGACACCTGTACCATTACTTTTTGATGGAGAAGGGGTGCCTAAAAGAAGATTGGTGTTGTTTGACCACGGAGTATTTAAAAATTTCGTTTATGATAGTTATTATGCTGGTAAAGAAGGAAAGAAAAGTACTGGTCATGCCAGTTTTTGGAGACATGCTTCACCATTTCCATCTAACTTGGTGTTTGAGCCTGGTAATTCTAAATTCGATGATTTAATAGAAGATACTAAAAATGGCATTTTGGTTTCACGTTTACACTACAGTAACACCGTTGACCCTAGAAGAGGAATTATTACAGCCATGACTAGGGCGGGAACATTCAAAATAGAGAATGGAGAATTAAAATATTCTATTAAAAACATGAGATTTACAGATAGTTATCACAGAATTCTAAACTCATTAAGCATTTTGGGAAAAGATTTCAGAAGCATGGTTGTGAGAAGAGGATTTATAACGGCGCCATCAATTAAAGTAAATTCGGTGAAATTTGTGGGAACAACTGGGTGACATATCAATTTTCTCAATATTTTATATTGTAACTAACCTAACTATCAATTATCAATTTATAAGGGATATTTTGTTGATAAATATTTTAGGTGCGTGGAGGGATATCTCTGGGTCGTGAGCGGTTTTGTATTGAGTGTGGTAGAACTGAACGTGAGGTTAAGCTTACTAGTAAGATGCTTTGTGTAGATTGTTTTTTACGTAAATATCCTCTCTATGAAATTAAAAATAGAAGAATAAAGGTTAAATTGTGTCCTATATGTCATTCTTACGCTGTTAGACGTAATTTTGCCCGTGGTAGAGGTCTAAGTTTTAGTGAAGTCATTAGAATTCTTGTTGAGGACTCTGTAAATAAAATGGTTAAGCTTCCATTCTACTCAAGGCTTACTATAGTGGATTTTAAGGCTCCTGAAAACTTTGTGAAAAATCGTTTCTTGATTCCCGTTGTTGTCGAAACGAAGCATGTGGAGGAAGATGTAGCTGAAAGTTTTACTTTAGAGATTGAAGTTTACGCTGAGAAATGTCCTTTATGTAAAAGGAAGGAAAAGGGTGTTTCTGAGGCTATTATTCAAATTAGAAAAGAAAGAGGGAAATTAAGTTACGAGGAAAGGGAGAAAATTATTGATCTTTTGAGAGAGTTAGCTGAAAAAAGTAGGGATCCTAAAGCTTACATCGCTAACGTAGAAGCCACTGGTGGTGGAGTGGATGTTTGGATAGGTAGTTTAAAGTTTGCTGAAATGGCTGCCAGAGTGTTAAGAAAGCGATTTAACGGGTCAATGAAAATATTTAGAACTTTTGGTGGATTAAACAAAAGCGGGAAACATGTACTTACAGCTTCCATTTTGATTAAAATCCCCTAAACCTCTCTTCGTTTAGAGATATCAGGTTAGTGTCCACTAATAGCAGAAATCAACCTTAATATTATACTTCTTTGCGATATCAATTATTTTGTTTTTTAGTTTTTCAAAGTAATCGGACTTTGAAAATAAAATTTCCTCATATTTTTTAAGGAGACTCGGATAGTTTTCCTGGAGTGTTTCCTTTATGCTTTTCCAGTTTCCATACTTTATGTTTAATCTATCTACCATTACACTACTGCATCCGACTTCTTTAAGCTTCAAAATAAGGTCTTCAATGGTTTCATCGGATAGGAAGGGTAGTAGTGGTCCAATAAAACCATATGTGGGTACGTTTTCTTGATGTAGTTCCCAGAGTGCTTCTAATCTGTCTTTGATTGGAGAGGCTTTTGGCTCAAACTTTTCTCTAATAGAATCGTCCAAAGTAACTATTGTAAAACCGACTTCGCAGTACTTCAGTTTTTTAAGTAGGTCTATGTCTCTAGTTACGAGGGAGGACTTTGTTAATATTATAACTGGGAATTTTCTACGCGTTAAAACCTCCAATATTTTTCTTGTAATTTCATATCTTCTTTCGAGGGGTTGATAGGCGTCGGTTACACTACTTATTAATATTGGGCCGGGTCTTGATTTTTTAGTTTCTTTAGCGAGAACTGTAGGCGCATTAATTTTTATGTCTACAAACTCTCCCCATCTGTCTTTTTCATGACCTGTATATTTTTTCATAAACCGTGCATAGCAGTAAGCACAGCCGTGACCACATCCAACGTAGGGATTAACTGCATATGTTACACCATAGATTCTGCTCTTACTAAGGATGGATTTCACAGCTATTTCTCTGATCTTCAAGAATATTCTCCTACTTTTAATGTTTTAACAATAAGCTACAAAATTGAAATTAATAAATATCTTGATATGCTGTCTAAGAAGAATGTAAAGCATATTTGGATAGATTTGGTAGTGGAATGCTGAAAAGAAATAAAAGAACGATATTGGATAGGAATCACAGAATTTAAGTTTTTAGCTTTTCGATCTGTTTTGCTTTTGCTTTGGAAAGTTTATGAACTAGTTTGATTCCGGGTTCTACGTCCTTTAGATCTTTTATTTCTAGGTAATCTTTTTTGATAGCTGTATTTAATAGTTCTTCACCTTTATCGGTTCTTACGAGAACTGTGGACCAACCTGCTGGGGAACCTATGGAGCCAACTGATATATCGGCGAATTCCGCTGTCAGATCTGGGCATGTATGGCACGAGCCTAAGGTGTAGTCTTTTGTTTCTGATACTGGAACCTCTAGTACAAGTTCTTTACCTTTGTATGCAAGGAACTTACCTTTTTTAATGTCGAACTTGGTTATTTCTGCAAGGTTTAATCCCTTTTCCTCTTTAATGTATTTTAGGAAAAGTTTCTCATAGGGGTAGTTCTCCATACAGAAGAGCCCTATCACATATTTTACTTTTTCAGCGTATCTTGTAGCTGCTCCCGGGAAGAATTGCATTCTTCTAACGCCGTAAACTTGACATGGAACTCCTACAACGGCTATTCTGTTTAGAGAGCGTCCCCAGTGAGCTTGCCCTAGAAGTGAAATATTCGGCGAAGCTGCATACTTTGTTCCAGCAGTGTTAACAATTTCATCTGGTGTAGTGGCAATCTTGGGTATGGGTTTCCAAGGTTCTTTATCGCTCATTGCAGAAACTATTGCAGAATCTATGAGACCTTCCTCAAGCGCCGCGAAAAGCAAGGTTGTTACTACTCCTCCATCTTGACCCCTATCTTTTATCGTTCCAATTTTTGTTTTTGCTGCATATGAAGCCTTAAATATGCCGCTTGACTCATCTTCATTTCTAGTCCTTCCGAAGATAGCTAGTTCCATTTCTTTGCGATTTGTTAAAGCTTCAACTGTCTGGGGGCAACCTGAGTAACATGCGCCACATGCATAACATGGTCCTACGAGTTTTGGAACCCCGTTAACAATGTCAATTGCCTGTAAAGGACAGGAGGCGACGCATGTTCCGCAAAGACAACATCTATCTGCTTTTATCACATTTCTTGTAAGAAGTCCAAATGAAACGGGGTATTTCATTTTTTGAAAAGATTCAAATACGGTGCTCATGCCTTGCATCCTCCATCAATCTGTTGTTGAATGTTATGCTTCCATCTTTAAAACATTAGCGGAAGACATATTTTCATAATTTTATTTAAATTTAGCTTGAGAAGCTATGAAGTGTAAAATGGTTGAACAAGGTTACGAGCCGGGTAAATGTGCAACCATAATGCCTGATGGAAGCATTAAACCTGCTTGTAAGGCTGTTTTGAAAAAGGAAAAGGGCTTGTGGTATCGTGTTATTAAGGCAGCTCATCTAAGTAGGCCTGAACACTATTTTAGTATTTATATGAGTGGCTGTAATCATAATTGTTTAAAATGTCATTCAGCAGAGTTTTCCCAACGCTTTAATGGACATTGGATGTCAACTGAGGAAATTGCCGAGATGGTTGCTGAATACGAGAAGCATGTAACTGTTCGGGAACCTAGAGAAAGGGTAACTATGTGGCATGCAACAGATCTATGCCGCTCATGTGGTTCTTGTATTCTTCAGGGCACAAGAGGCCCTCTGTGCCCGAATAAATTAAGTGTTGAACAGGTTGTTTTGAGCCCTCAAGGCTTTGGTCCTGCAAGGAATATTTGTGCATATACTGGTGGAGATCTTGCATGTTGCACAGAATTCTACGCTCAGTTAACAGAGAAAATAAAAGAGCAATGTAAGAAAATGTGGGTGCTTTTTGAAACAAACGGGTTTGCATTAACACCTGAGAATCTAGATGTGCTTAAAGCTGCTGGAGTAGACGGATTTTGGCTAGATATTAAAGCATATAGTGAGAATGTTTATAGAAAGTTGTGTGGAACGTCTAATAAAACTGTTTTGGATTCTCCGGCTGAGATTTTGGATAGGGGATTCGTTTTAGAAGTTTTAAGTTTATATATCCCTGGATGGGTTGAAATTGATGAGCTTGAAAAAATAGCGTCACATCTAGCTGATGTGGATCCAAATATTCCTTTTACGCTTTTAGCCTTTTTCCCAGCCTACAAACTAAAGCATGTAAGATCTCCAACACTACATGAAATGTTAAAAGCCTACTTCACCATCAAAAAGTATCTTAGGGATGTTAAGCTTGGAAATTGCCATATTTTTGCTAAAACCGAGGAAGACTGGAAGACGTTGATAGCAATGATTGGAAAAGAAGCAATAGGATAACTAACCTACAAATATTGAAAAATTCTCGGACAGAAATTACGTGGTTGGGATGCTAACATGGTTAAAGAAATTTTTGTTAAAACGATTTTAAATAAACATAAAGTGAGAAATTCATGGTTTTAGATGATTACTCTTTAAATCCCTACGAAGTTTGTGCTTTTAATTGTGTTTTTTGCTATATTAGGGATAGTAAATATGGGGAGAACATGGAGAAAGTTTTGTCGGTGAGGGTTAATGCTTGTCAGTTATTGGAAAAGGAGTTGTTAAGAAGGGCGAGAAAAGGAGAACACGGGTTTATTGCTATTTCTTCATCGACAGAAGCTTGGCAGCCTATAGAGGAAAAATAT
>JAGGSW010000026.1 GCA_021158895.1 Candidatus Odinarchaeota archaeon
AGTTGTGGTGGTTTTGTATGGATGTTCTCGGTGTGATGTTTCTTAAAGGCGAGTCCTATAAGGAAATTTATAACAGTCCTAATTCTGGTGCAATAGGTATAGGTTCACTGTATGTTTCTGGATTTTTGCTTGGTTTCTTTGAAGCTTACTGTACGTTGAAAGGTACTTGGGGCGGTTTAGAAGAACAGTTTCACATTATCTCTGTGATGGCTGAAAATCCATTAAGTTCATTTATAATCGGTTTTCTAGGCGTCATTCTTATTTGGGGTGTTTTCGCTATTATTGGAGCAATTGTTACGCGAAATCGTGGTGGTGATCCTGTTGGAGTCGCTGTTGTCACGGCTTGTGCAACCATCCCCCTATGTGTCACCATATTGTTTCCTATTTTAGACTATTGCGGTGTAACTGTTGTGCCATTTCTGGGGATTCCTCTTGGCTGGTTGATTACTTTGATAGCATTTGTTTGGGTTATTGCAGCAGAAATTAGAGCAATTACATCCATACCTTAAGAACATGTTCTTCACCGTGTTTGGCCTGTTTTGGGAAATTTAATAAAATTTAAATGAGTAGATAGTGAAAGTGTGATAACATATAAAGAGTTAATATATGATTACTTTAGTTGATTAGGGAGGGTGATGTGTATGGCTAAAGATAGACTTATTGGTGCAATAATGTTAATTGCAGCGATTTTAATATGGCTTTGCTACACGTACTACGGACTGATCTATATAGCTCTTGGGAAACATATTCTAAGTTTTCTCCCTAAGATTAGTCCAATGCTTACTATTGCAATTCCTGTGTGGCTTGGCATGACAGCGATACTTTTCATCGTTGCTTGGATTGGTTGGACGATGGCGACTACACCGCCTCCAGAGTCTTTAGAGGAATTAAGTGAGTTGGAGGAACTCGAAGAGAAGGAAGAAGAAAAAACCGAGGAAGAAAAAGAGGAAGAAAAAGCCTAATCCTTTCTTATTTTGGAACTTTTATAAATATTCCGTTTACCGTTTCTTTTATTGGTTTAGTTAACCGAATATTAGTGCTACCACGCCTACGATCGCTATTATCCACAATATTATTACTACTGTTTTTACAACTTGTTTACTTACTGAGACAAGTATGAAAATTACTGTCAATATTACTGTCGCGGCCAATTCCTGCGCTAACCAGTCTGGAGGCACTTTCCCAAGGGCTGTTGTTAATGCATCCTTTATTATATTTGATAGCCCGTCTATTCCGCCTTTAAGATAGCCCCACCAGTCTATGTTTTTCAAATAGTCTATTAACCATTCAAGTTGCATAAGTGATTCACCCCACAATATGTTGTAATGTTCATTCTAATTATTTTATTGGTTAAAGTAAATTATTACCTTTAATTCATTGATGCTACAGCGAACATAATAATTATTAAACTGTTTCTTTTCCTAAATTGAATGGTGACTAGTATGGTTGAGAGGGTGTTTGAGCATACTTACAGTGGGGTTTATGTGGAGGTTTGGAGCGGTGACATTACGAAGCTAGAGGCCGATGCTATTGTTAATCCAGCAAACAGTTTACTCTTAATGGGTGGAGGCGTTGCTGGCGCCATAAAACGTGTCGGTGGAGAGGAAATTGAGAAAGAAGCATTGAAATACGCCCCCATACCTGTTGGTAAAGCTGTTGCTACAACGGCTGGAAAACTTAAAGCTAAAGCTGTTATTCATGCCCCCACCATGGAGAGGCCCGCTATGAGAACTAGTGTCAACAAAGTTAAGGCCGCGGTTAAAGCAGCTTTAGAGTGTGCCGAAGAGAAGGGTTATGCTAGTATTGCTTTCCCAGGTATGGGTACTGGTGTAGGCGGCGTGCCTGCGAGTGACGCTGCTCGTGCAATGGTTGAGGTTATTAAAGAGTTCATTGACCGTGGTACAGGTATTAGACGGGTTATTCTCGTAGGTTTTGGCAAGGATTTGACTGACGCATTTATTAGCAGTATTAAAGAATTACTAAAAGGTTGATGATAGGGTTTAAGAGGATTTGTGGTTTTATGCTTTGTGCCAGCGAAAAGTGATGTATTGACCTTTGAATGTCTTTGGGGCTATGTATATTTGTAATAGAGGGTTACAAATTATGAAAAATGGATGATTTGTTAAGTGAAAGATTTAAGAAACGCATTGCTATAATAGTATTGGTGGTTGGGGAGCTAAGATAAATATGCCACCTTCACATTATGGATGGAGATACTAATGGAGAATATTGACTTACTAAAAGCTAAAATGAGACTACTTAGATCCCATCCGGTCCTTAGACCTGGTAGATCTCTTTATTCTACAGCACGTGTCGTTTCCAGAAACGAGGCGCTCAAGATTATTGACGAAATTGAGAGGGGGGTAAATGGGCATCCTTCAAAGATTAAAGAATTGTTTGCTAGGATTCTTAGTTTGAATATTCGTTTCAAAGGAGGTTTTTCTCCATTTAATCCTCATATAGGTTTTTATGTTTGGTCTGTACTTGATAATGGTTATCTTGTTGTTGAAGCTCTTGGTAGAAATGTTCATGAAACAGCTTTAAGTTTAGCATTATATCTGGTGAAAAAGGTTTTCAAAGTGGTTCCTGTAAAAGAAGACTACTACTATACTCTTTTCTCTGACGGATTTAAGGTTGGAAAGGTTTTCATTGCAAAAAGTGGACGTAAAGATGTGAAATGCATAATTTCAAAGGTAAATAAAACTAAAATTGTGCAACATTACAGGCCCCAAGGTTTAATTGTTGAAAATAAGATCTACTTACCAAAGGATGTTAAAAGAACTATTCTTCCACATTTACGTAGGTTGGAACAGGAGTTTTCAAATTTGTGTCTCCATGACCCTAAAAGGTTTCTTGAACTTTTAAGAAGATCTATTAATGAAGAAAATTAAAAATGGTTTGGATTTAGCGTTCTCTTTTACCTTGGATAAACTCTTCTACCCATTCTTTTGCTACAGGGTCTGGAACTTGTACTGGTGGATGCTTAAAAGCATATGCAGAAATGCTTATTAATGGGCCAGCAATCTTTCTGTCCAGAGCTATTTTAACTGCTCTGATCACGTCTATAATTGTGCCAGCACTGTTAGGGCTGTCTTGGACAACGAGTTTTGCTTCGATTGTCACTGGCATGTCACCGAATTTTCTGCCTTTTATCCATATGTAGCAGATTTTTGTGTCTCCTAGGAACTCAACGTAGTCGCTGGGTCCAATACGTGTTGGTATCGGATATGGCGCCATACTTGTTACCGCTTCTGTTTTACTTACTCTTTTCGTTTTTAGCCGTTCTTCGACTGTCATGTTTAGGAAGTCTGTGTTTCCTCCGATGTTTAACTGATATGTTTCGTCTATTTTTACTCCTCTGTCTACCAGTAGTCTTACTAGGGTTCTGTGAAGTATTGTTGCTCCAATTTGGCTTTTTATGTCGTCTCCAGCTATTGGTATACCTTTTTCCTCAAATTTTTTGGCCCATTCTGGGTCGCTGGCTATGAACTCTGGTATGGCGTTGATGAATGCTATTCCAGCATCTAGACACTCCCTTGCATAGTATCTTGTTCCTTCGTAGCTTCCCACTGGCAAGTAGTTTATTAACATGTCTGCTTTTACCTCCTTTAATACCTCTGATACATCTACTGGTTTCATGTTATTTTCATCGTAGACTTTGAAGGGATCTTTCATGTGCGGTGCTGCGCCGTCGAGTATCGGCCCTGGTAATACTTCTACATCGAGTTTTGGTACTTCTGCAAATTTTGGCACACAGTTTTTCCCTGAGAATATTGCTTCACTTAGATCTTTGCCAATTTTTCTGGTGTCTACATCGAAAGCTGCTACAAATTCTATGTCACTTACGTGATATGGTCCAAATTTCACATGCATTAACCCTGGTACCATTTCGTCTTCTTTAGCGTCTTGGTAATAGTATACTCCTTGAACTAACGCAGACGCGCAATTGCCTACTCCAGCTATTGCAACCCTTATCTTCCTCATTTGCATCCCTCCTGAAAATTTATCAACTTGTCAAAGGCTATATACGGAGGTATAAATTGAAAGAGCAAATGTTAGCAAAACACTGTTTTACTTTTAATAGCGGTTTACAATTTGCTAGTATATTTTATCAATAGGTTTAATTTATGCCAAGGAGAGGAGACGATATGGTTATACCCTTACCCCTTTAGGTTGAAATTAACTCTCTAGCTAGGGAAATAGCCGCGGGAAATATAAATTTTTCGTAATTTAATCACCTTCGACCTTGCTTCTAATGGAGAGGAAAAATTGCAGCAGCTTTGCATGGTTGATCGGTAACCTTTTATGCTTATCTTTCGTGGTTTAATGATAGTAAATTGGTGGTTGTCGTGATGGGTGTAGAGAAATTTGGCGAAAAGATTATGAAAGGGATTGAGGAAGCGAGAAAGGAAATTAAAAGAAAAATAGATTGGGCTATATCAACCTTGCAAGCCGTGTTTAAATTTCCAGAGCCTGAGGAAAAGTTTCCCCTTATAACTGGTAAGCCGAGCTTTTTTGAAAGGATAAGAGGTAAAGGCAAATTTTACGACAAACTCAGCTATGTAATCCTGAAAGTTTTAAGGGATGAGTGTCCTAAGAGAGGTGGAGTAATAACTCTTTCCGATATAGTTTTGCTTATAAATAGGGGTAGAGAAGACGACCCACTGACCTCGGAGACAATTCTAACTGCTCTAAAAAATCTTGAAGAAAAAAATGTGATTCCGAAAATTAAAACTCTTCCCAGTGGAGCTAAAATAATATCTTTTTCACCAGTTGAACTATCTAACGATCATTGGACTGTTTTAGATCTTGCTTCTTCTAAAGGCTGGGTTACTCTTGAGGAAATTATTTTAAAAACTGGTTGGAGCACTGAGAAAGCTCAAATAATTTTAGAGGATCTAGAGAGAACGGGTATAGCTGTTAGAGATGCTAAATATGAAAGAGGTTTAAGATGGTATTTCCCCTCCTTTGCTAGTAAAACCAAATTAAAGGAGGAGTAATATATGTCCACGGAGAAACTGTATTATAGTGATCCGTATTTAAAAAGTTTTGAAGCGAAAATCTTAAAAATAGGGGTAGAGAACGGTGAAAACTATATAGTTCTTGATCAAACAGCATTTTACCCTGAGGGTGGAGGACAGCCATGGGACACTGGTAAAATTAAAGGCGAAAACTTTGAGGTCGAGGTCTATAAAGTTTTAGAGGTCGGTGGAGAAATTAGACACTATGTTAAAAGTGTTGAAGACTTTAGTGAAGGTGCAACAGTTTTAGGTGAAATTAATTGGGAGCGTAGAATATTGCATATGCAGCATCATACAGCTTCTCACATTGTTTGGGGCGCAATTAGAAGAGTTGTTGGAGATGTTAAAGTCGCTGGTTCAGGAATTCATGCGGACAGAGCTAGAATAGAGGTTTTTGTAGGAAAAGGTAGAAAGATTTCTCATGAACAACTTGAAGAAATCGAATGGCTTGCTAATAAAGTTATTTGGGAAGACAGGAAAGTCAAAACGTATTTTCTACCTTTTGAAGAGGCCTTAAGAAAATTTCCAGAGTTAGAGGTTAAAAAAGCTGTCAAAGAAGTTAGGGTTGTTGAGATTGAAGATTGGGATGTGAACTTTTGCGGTGGAACTCATGTTGCAAGAACAGGAGAAGTTTTGGCAATACGTATATTGAGGAGGGAGAGAGCAGGAGAAGGTGTTGACCGCTTAATGATAACAGCTGGTAAAACCGCAATTGACATGTTTTGGAAAGAGCGTCTTGACGTAGAAAACATTAGGAAGATGCTAAACGAGAAAAATGTTTTAAAGGCTGTTCAAAACCTCTTAGATTCGAAAAATAAACTTGAAGAAAAAGTTATGAGCTTAGAAGCTGAAATACAAATCGAAAAACTCCTTGGCAAAGCCGAGCAGCATGGAGATTTAAAAATACTTGTCACATGCGTGGATATTCCGAAAAAATCTATGGAAGCCGTAGCAAAAAGGGCTGTTCAAAAATATCCGAACTTAGTTGTTCTAATAGGGAGAGTTAACGGTGGAGCCGCTGTCATCGGTGCTGCAGGTGAAAAAGCTATTGATAAAGGCATAAATATAGGTGATATAATTAACAAGGTTTCCAAAATTCTGGGCGGTGGAGGCGGAGGACAGCTAAACTTTGCTAAAGGCGGTGGGCCTCGCGGCGACATGTTAGAAGAGGCGTTAGAAAACGGTAAAAAACTAATATTGGAAAAGATTTCCTGATTTTTATGTTGCCCAAAGTAAGTATTTATGTGCATTAAAATTTAAAGTTCCATTCTTTTTTACTGTATTTTGTTTCTTTTAGTTCTTTTGCAAGTTTTAGTTCTTCAGAAGTTAATTTTTCTGGTATTAGCTTTATGTTGAGCGCTTTTTCAAACCCTTCCACCAAAGCGTCTCTTATTTCGTCAAAATCTACATTGTGTTTTAGTTCGCTATAAATCGATGTAACTTTTGCATGCACAGAACGTATCATTCGCTCCTTTGTTTTCCCAGGTGGAATTTTTAGAACGGTGAACATTTTGTCTGCATCAACTTTTAGAAGTAAGGTTCCATGCTGCAGAATGAAGCCTCTTCTTCTAGCTTGAGCATTACCGGAAATCTTTTTTCCACCAATGAAAATGGAGGGACAGTGGAGAACTCCGTGATGGGCGTTTAATCCTAAGCGGTTTAACGCGTATATAAGGCCTTTAGACAAAGCAACAAATGAATCAGCAACATTGGAAGGTACTGCTTTATGGTTTTCGTTAACTACAACGCTGTAGGTAATTTCTCCTTCAAAATCGTGATAAACGGCTCCTCCCCCAGTTATTCTTCGTACAACATCTACACCCAACCGTTTACATGCTTCTAAATTAACCTCTTGATAAATACTTTGATGAACACCTATTGAAACAGCAGAAGGATTCCAACGATAAAACCTAATAGTATTAGGGACAAGACCTTTAATTCTAGCCTCTAAGATCGCTTCATCAATAGCCATATTCATAAAACCATCGTAAACGTCAAGATCAATTAACCGCCACTCTTCCATTCATAATCCCAGCACTAACTTAAATTTCCTCTAATTTTTAAATACCATTGCAATATTAGAGTTCTTCGAACCTAGATGTGGAATTTAGTCCTTTTAAGATTTCCTCCGCCATTTTTATGTAACATTTTTCTAAAGAACCTGTAGTTAAAAACAAGCTTATTCAAGACATTATAAGTGTTAAATAAAAACTGGTTATTAAATGATTTTACAACTTTGTAGCTGCCTTAATCGCGCCTTTTACGTATTCCATTAATTTTTTAGTACATTTTTCCTAGCTTGCCATATTTCGATTCCAACAATATTATCGTTTTCATCATACTCTATAAATAAATCATCACTAATTTCAACAGTATTCTTGATACTTCCTTCTTTAATGAGAATGTAAAGTATATCAGCTTCAGGATCATATCTGATTTTCATCTAATTTTCACCCATCTTCCTTTCTTTTC
>JAGGSW010000097.1 GCA_021158895.1 Candidatus Odinarchaeota archaeon
CTATATAGGTTTTCACCTTCCCTCTTATTTAAAACATGCATATTAGCCTTCTTTTTCTTCCTCTGTTTCTTCCCCTTCTTCTTTTTCAATTTTTTCTTCTTTTTCTTCTACTTCCTTCTTCTTTTCTTCTAATAGTCGTTTTAATTCTCTCGGTGCCTCTATGCCTGTTAATGTTTCAATAGTTTCGGCGACTTCTTTTAATGTTTCTTCCCCTGCTTCAACTAATTCCTCCGAGACTTCTTCTACTTCTGGAACCTCTACCTCTACCTCCGGTTTCTCTAAGAATGACGGAGGTACTACGGTACCGTAGTCTCTTCTAATTAGGTCACGTATGATTTCTTCTCTCTCACGTACTTTCCCAAATTTCGGCGACTTACCCTTAATTAGTCTCTTAGAAATGCTACGTGTAAGTCGTACAAACGCTGGGAATCTAAAGTAGAAATACCATGAAGCAGCAAGAGCAAAAATGCCCGCAGCAACCCCTGAACCAGTTAAAAGCCCCATAAGAAGTACCTTCGTTGGCACTACTGGTTTTGATTCAACCCTTAAGTAAAGTTGTATGCGTTGTTCTTGATAGCGTGACTTTGATAATACCAAGGTTATGTTGTATGTTTTAGTTTCAAGTTCATGTGTGTCAATTTTGATAGTGTAATTTCCTCCATCAACTTCGTAGAGTGCAATCTCTGTGCCATTAGGAAATACTAAGTAAACAGTTGCTCCCTCTATTTTTTCATCATGAAGAGTATCAATGTATTCAACAGTTATGTTGAAGGTGCCTCCTTCAATCACGCTAATCACTTGACCAGTGATATTAGCTCCAATAATGTACAATCGATAACTTGTCGGGATCGGTAATATTTCAACTATAACAGTGACAGTTTTCGTTTCATAGTTCGGTTTTGATACCTGTATCTGTACTGTATAGTTTCTAACATCCAGAACTGTCGTGTCAAACGTAATAATATAGGTACCGTTACCTTTACCCTTAATCTCGAGGATTCCAGTTAAATTCGACGTTATTGTCGCATAATCAATAACAATATCATGGTCATCATCCCAAACCTGAATAGTAAGATTTCCCAACTGTGTAAAGTATACCTTTGTCAAGGAAGGTGCATCGATCCGCATCTTTATCAATCTTATCCTAACTGTAATTAATTTACTGTTTTCCATGTAATTCTGGCGAAATGCAGATATACTTACATTATATTCGCCAATAGGTACATTCTTGGTTACGAGGGAAATTTCGTACTTACCGCCACCAATAACTTCGATTTCATAACCGTATGGCCAATCAACCATTATTAAAGCGTCCTCAACGCCTCGGCTATGATTTAAATCGTAGTACAGAACAGTAAAGTTAAACAAATCTCCTACCGGCACTCGTTCTTTCGGTATAGTGACCGTCAATTCTGTTGAAACTTCAACTACATGTATCTTAACAACACAAGTTGCTGGTTTAACCATGGCCGAATCAAATACTACAAGAACAGTGTAATTTCCAACATTAGTCCTAGAAGAATCAAACTCAATGACATAGGTACCATTTCCACAATCTTCCCTCAAAGCAAAAGAAGTCATGTTGTAGTTAACGTAAGCACCAGGGACACCTTCACTAGTCATATTATTAATATAGGTAATGGTGATGTTCTTGATATCACCCCAAGCAACAGTTAATTCAAGCAAACGTGGATTTACATCACTTTCCTGCCTTAAAACAACAACAAAAAGCCTTACTGAGCGACTAATATAGACAGGGGTATCTAAAACTATGGTTAATGAGTAATTTCCAGCAACAGTCACTTCCCTTGTCGAAATCTCTATGATATATGTTCCATTATTTAGGCTGGAATCAACATAATAAGAACCAACCCAAGTAACAATAACACTAGCACCAGAAATACCGTTTCTAGTTTCATTATCGAGATAGTTAACCTTTATGGTCGCGTTTTCGAGCCAACTAACAGTTAACATTAAATTCTCTGGGTAAACATCAATGTCTGATGCTTTTTCGTTTATTTTTACCTCAAGCATGACAAAATTGACTTTATAGTTAGAGGCCTTAAAACTTATCATCAAACTATGCGTACCGGCAATCGGTATTTCACTAGTTGTAATCTCTACTATGTACGTTCCATTTTGTAAGTCATAGGGCTTCCAAGAACTACCCCATGTTACCGTTATATTCGCTCCTGGTATTCCTGTTCCATTTGCATCACGGTAAACAACCGTTACATTTACACTCTCACTCCAAGTAACGTTAAGCTTCAAATCCGCAGGAAATACTACCTCAACCTGAGTTTCTCTTTCTCCTATAGTAACTTGAATCGTAACGGATTTCACAGCATAGTTTGTTTTGTCTATTCTTATTATTAGGCTGTATGTTCCTACGTCCACTCCTTTGGTTGATATTTCCACCATGTATATTCCATTTGCTTCTTGACTTCTATTTACCCAACGGCCTCCAGACCAACTAATGGAGACGGTTGCTCCCGGTATTCCTGTTCCATTTGCATCACGATACTCCACTCTTACAGTTCCATTCTCAAGCCAAGTAACAGAAAACGATGAAGGCTGAGCGGTAATAGTTGTATCTCTCTCCTCAACAATAACTTGAACCGAAACCGAACCAACTTCATATGTAGGCGTGTCCAAAGTCACTGTCAAGGTATAAGTGCCAGCATTCACGTTTTTCGTCGATATTTCTATTATATATATTCCATTATGTTCCTGACTTCTATTTACCCAATAGGCTTCGGAAGGCCAGCTAACAGAGACCGTTGCATTTGCAATCCCTGCTTCTGTCTCATTATCAAGATATTGTATTGTCACTGTTCCATTTTCAAGCCAAGTAACAGAAAGCGTCGAAGGTTGAACAGTAACATTGACTGTTCTTTCATTTACAGTTACTTGCATTGTTTTTGAGCTTATTGCGTAGTTGGGAGCATGTATAGATATCATTAAGGTGTAGGTACCAGCAGCTGTGAGACTATCTGTTTCTATCTCCACAACATATGTCCCGCTCTGTTCTAAACTTCTATTTACCCAATGCTTATCAGCCCAATCAACGGTTATATTTGCTCCCGGTATTCCTGTTCCATTTGCATCACGATACTCTACTCTCACTGTTCCATTCTCAAGCCAAGTAACAGAAAACGATGAAGGAGCTACTAGGTAAGTTTCTCTTTCTTCAACTATAACTTGTATTGATGTAGAATTTATTGTATAAGTTGGTGTATCAAAGGTTATTGTTAACATATATGTTCCTACATCTACTCCTTTTGTTGATATTTCTACTATGTATGTTCCGTTTTTTAGGTCTTGGTACGATGGGCTTACAGGCCAGTCAACCGTTACAGTCGCATTTGCAATACCATCTTGAGTTACAGCGTCAAGATAATTTACTATTACTGTTGCATTTTCAAGCCAAGTAACAGAAAGTGTTAAATTCGTGGGATATATCACTTCTAATAAGGTATGCCGTTCCCAAATCACTACTGTTACTGGACTTACTTCCCAAGATTGATGTAATGTTTTATTTGCACGGAACCTTAAACTATAAACTGTTGCCATGGGGGCAGAAGCATTTACCTCAGCAGTATAGTTTCCGTCGTTACGAGTGTCGGTCATTGTTATCCATTGGTCTAACCACTCTATATAAACTGTCACGTTTGCTCCTAGCACAGGAGAACCGTTATAATACATGTACTTAAACCAGACAGTGAAATTCTCATTGTATCCAACATATATTGCCAAGCTTTCGGGAGAATACTTTGTCTTGTAAACAAAGAGAAATCTTATAGTGATATTTTTTGCTTCATAAAATGACTTATTTGCCATCAACTCTATCGTATGGTAACCTGCACCTAAACCAGTTGTATTAAAGTAAACTACGTAATGCCCAGCTTCCGGTTCCTCTACATCCAAAATTCTATCGTTCCAAGTTCCATTGGCAGCAATACTGGCACCTGTAATTCCAGCTCTTGTGTCTGCTCTTTCGTAATATAGATCTATCGTTAAATTGTCACCAATTGGAATAGGAACCCCATACTCAGGAGCCTGAGGGGAACTAAGAACAGTCCTATAATAAATATCCAAAGTAAGCGTAATATTTGCACTATCATAATAAGCTTTCTGAGCCGTAATTATAAATGTAAATCTTCCTATACCAAGTTCTGATGTGTTAAATGTGGTTTCGTATTCACCCGTTCCGATGTCAGTGAAGTTTCTTTTACCAGTGGTCCAATTACATTTTACCGTTGCGCCTCTAATCAGATTTCCAGTATCTTCATCCAAAAATTGAACGCTAATTAATACTAAATCACCATAATAGACTTGTGTTTTAACTGGACTTTGGATAATAAGAGATGTTCTATGAGTTACTGTAAATAGGATGGATACAACTAGATAGCCAACCTCTTCACCATTGCTCCAAAGCATTTCAGCACTATATTCACCCGCTGAGGAATTGCTTCCACTAATTAATAGAGGAGAGGTAATCCCCCATCCTGTGTCGTTTAAACTTGTAATAACATTAAAACTCCAAATATTTTCACTTGGATCGTATATTGTAACATTAAGTTTTCCAACATTAGCTGGAGGTAAATCAGACGAGTTTAATATTTGTGTTGCCACTTTAATTGAAGTATTAACATAGAAATTAGGTGTAACACCTGCAAAAGTTCCATTAGAATATAAAACTTTAACCTGTTTCACATAGTTAGGCGAAGAAATGTAAAATTTCCATGTACCATATTGAAACTGGTCTTTAGGTATCTCTAACACTTTTGTACCATTTACAATAGTTATATTCAACATATGAACTGGTACTTCTCGATTGTCAGGAGCCTTAACCTGACTAATATTCCAATCAACAGGTAAAAATACTTTGAAACATCTATTTGTATAATCTTCAGTAAGCCTTTGAGTTGTATAAATAACAGTCCAAGAAACATTACTTCCCGAAGTTACCGAGAATGTAACACTGTCAGTAATGGATCTAAAAACAAGATGATAAACTACATTCAACGTTCCCATCACCGGGTAGCTCCACGTACTGTCAAATAGTATGGTAACATTTTCACTCCATTCCCCAGTAAGAGAAGCATTTCCACTCCCCCAGCCCTGATCAGTAAAATTAACGGTCTGAGAACCTATAGACATAGATAAACCAACTTGAGAAGCATTAACTTCACTCACCACAATTAGCTGAACATCATCAAAACAAACCGTCCAATTATATGGCCATACTAAAAAATCCTGCAATATATCAGCAACAGCTCTTAAACCCAGCATAACGGTAATCGATCTATTTTCAGGAAAATTCAAATAAGATGACGGAACGGAAACATTTACTGAAATCCAAGTATTCTGACTTCCAGCTATAGTTTCAACCAATGGAATAGCGAGAACGTCAAATGAAGACATGTTGAACTGGTCTCTTGTCGCAACCTTAGCAAAAATTTCTAGATTAGCCATATTCAGTCCCTCATAGGATTCATTCCACCTGTAGTTGAAGGAAAGCCAAGCCTCATGAACAGTTCCCCTCGAATCAAAAGTAATATTTTGAAGCCAAACCCCATATTCTCCCTCATCAATTTTATATCCAGCCATATCCCACGTCCATGTTTGTTTAAACCCCATCGAAACATATACAACTTTATCACCATCAATAATGGTTGTACCGACATAAACTTGATCTCCCGGAGGTGTGTCATTTATTATAGATGTCCAATATCCAGTAACAGTGTCAAAGCTTGGGTCTTGGATACTATCATTCACTGTATCTACAAGATTATTTATGGTAGCACTAACTTTATAGGGTTTCCAGTCTAAAGGAAATATGGTTGTTACGTTTTGAGGGGTATTAATGTTTTCTGTTTTTAAATAGGTTGCGTACTCGGTTACGTTTCGAGGAGAACCTGTTGATTGAGGGTCATTAGAAGAGTTTAGGCTTGGTGATGAATCTGATCCTGATTCGGCAATTGCAAAAGTTTTGTTTTCATTTGGAGGCGAAAATAAAATCATCAATACTATTATAATAGATATTAACCCGTATTTCTTGATTTTTAACCTAGATTTTCTACTCATTTTATTCGCTCCCCAATCCCAATTCTCTAAATAGTTCACGCACCCTTCTCACGGAGGCTGTTGGAGTTATTCTTATTCCATGCAGCCTCATATACATTTCGCCTAAAAGCTCTAAGTGTCTTTTAGCAACTTCTCGTGGGATCTCGCCCTCCATAACTCTACGTTGAAGTTTATCTACAAGATATTCGGGGAAAAACACTTTAAACGTTACGTCGCTTTTGAGTATAGCATATTCTTCTCCATCGACATCGTAAAACGATATAACATCTAATAGTTCCATTCTTCTTAAGAGATCTTTTGCATCATTTTCATCTATATGGGTTCTCTCAGCTATTTCACTAATTTTACCTACGTTTTCTCTTAGCACAAGGAGAAGTTGGTATGCCATTCTATTCAAGAAAAATTTTGCAAGGGATTCATTGTCTTCGGAGTTATCTGCAAACGGATCGTAAGATCTAGTGAAAAAGTTTTTCACGTCTTCAATATATTGTTTTGAGATCTGTGGGGGAATTTCTCCTAATTCTGTGAGTTCTAATATTCTTGCTGGAGGAACTCTATACATAATTGCGTCTTGAATCAAAAATACCACGTCTTTTAAAATGCTTCCGTCTTGAGTTCTAATATCTTCAACTATTACAAGTCCAGATCGCTTAAATGGTCTGATAAAAATGTTAACATTGTCTATTGTTCTTCCAGTTTCAAACTCTACTTCTTCTTGAAGTCTTTTAAGAGTGTAAGGTTTTTCAATTAACTTTTTAGTGAGAGCGTATTGTCTGAGGGGATCAGCAAAAATGTGAAACAGCATCTGTTCATAGGTTAAAGGTGTAGTTGTCTTTAATTCTTCAAAAGTCTTTCTAATAAATTCCTCTGCTTCTTCTCTACCCATAATACTTAGTTGTGAGAAGAGGTTTTCAGCGCTTTGAGGAAGTATCTCAGCGTATTCAAGAGGTTCTTCTGCTTCGTCCAAAAGAACAACTAAGCACCTTTGAGGTTCAACTTCTATTCCAGAGAAGTAGCTTACAATTCTTTTATCGCCAATTGACATAGACATAAAGCCAGCGGTACCCCCGCCAATTGCATGGCTTGTAAAAATCTTCATAGCTTCTGCTCTCGACAAATCAGCATCTATAGGATATTTATATTCAATTCTAGCCCCCTCTATGGGGTCCCAATACAAAAGTACTATAGCTTTAGGCATACTTTATCCCCTCTCTTAAAACACTTTCAATAGTCTTTTTTAATATATCCAAAATTATAAATCTATAGGATGGGTTTATTGCTATTGTTCCGTGTGCTTTTATTC
>JAGGSW010000067.1 GCA_021158895.1 Candidatus Odinarchaeota archaeon
GGTATAATTTAGATCCCATATATCCCCAGGTGAATTTTCTAAAATCAAATATACTGAGTAAATAAGTGCTAATGCTGAAATTGTCCTCATGACTTTGGTGATTTTCATCCACAACACCAACTAGAATTGTGCAATTCCTCGTTTCTTAGCTTTTATATATTCTGAAATTAATGTGGGTATTATATCATCTGGACCTACAGTTATTACGTCCACATCAAGTCTTTTTATACTTCTAATTATTTCTCTTCTTTCTTCCCAAAGTTCTATCGAAATCGCTTCAGCTAGAGCTTTATCAACAGGTGATAAAGCTCTTTCTCCAATTTCGAACCAGGGGCCAAATGGAGATATTATTAATATTTCATAGCCCCTTGCTCTTGCAAACTTAATGGCATCCAGGACTCGACTTCCAACTTCTTCTAAATCGGATATAATGATTAGATAAGCTTTCTTTCTAAATTTTTTAGTTATTAAGTCAAATGCTTTAAGGAAATCCGTTCCGCCTCCAGCTTTTACCCTAGCAAGCGCATCTAATATTCTATAAAAGTGTCTTTCACTCGATTTAGGTTCAATAAATTCGTGTACATCGCTTGAAAAAACACACAAACCTACCTCATCTTTTCTTTCTAACGCAAATTTAGCTAGAATTGATGCGGCGCGAATAGCAAATTCTAGTTTGCTTGTCTCCACAGGACCTGCAGCCATTGAATAACTCGTATCAAGTAGGATTATTATTTTCATGTTTTTCTCGGTTTCAAATTCTCTGATCATTAACCTACCCATTCTCGCAGTTGCTTTCCAGTCTATTCTTCGATACTCATCACCTACATGGTATCTTCTAAGACTTGCAAATTCTGTACCTATGCCTTTCTCTCTGGTTCTATGAACACCGAAGAGTGCTCCAAGTACTCTTTTTTTAGCCATAATTTCCATTCTTTTAATATCTTCATAGGGCGGATAAACTATAATATTAGTAACAGTGGTAACCGTTCTCACTATAGAAAAGAACTTTAATTTGTCTTGAACTATAAGTTTGCAAGGGCCTAATTTATATTCTCCTCGTAATTTAGGTAACAGTACATAAGAAAAGATGAATTTCTTCCCAGGATCAAGTCTGGTTATTAAATGATTTGTGCCCAGTACAAGATCAAAAGTCTCAGGGTATACATCGTATATTTCAAGGTAATCGATCGTCTGATAACCTTTATTTGTGAGCGTAACCTTCACATATACGTAGTCATAAGCAAAGACCTTCTTTTTATTTATTTTACGCGTAACTGCTATTTTTCCCAATGTTGCACTTGACTTAAAAAGGGGAAAAGTTACAACAACGCTGGATAATAAGAAAATGCCTAGAATTGATAGCAAATAGCTTATGAGAGAGAAACCCGACGTGAGAAAGAATACACCTATGAGAATTACTGATAAACCTCTTCTTGTAAGCATGAAATCACCGTTTTTCCATTAAAATTAAACAGGAACTTCAACTTCCTCAAGTATTTCGTTTATAATTCGATCCGAGGATATTCCCTCGAGCTCTGCTTCTGGTTTTAGTATTATTCTATGGTTTAAAACCGGGAAGACCAGTGATTTAATATCGTCAGGTATAACAAAATCTCGTCCAAGTATAGCTGCTCTTGCTTTAGCTGCACAAAGGAGAACAATAGATGCTCTAGTGCTTGCACCTAAAAGTATTTGTGGGTGGTTACGCGTCTTTAAGACTATGTTTTTTATGTATTCAAACAGTGATTCGTCAACGTAAACCTTTCTAACAGCTTCTTGCATGGCTACCACTATTTGTGGTGAAGTAATTTTTTCGACTGTGACCTCCTCTGGCTCATTTTTTCTCTTTAAAATTTCGAGTTCTTCCTCTGGGTTAGGATAATCTACAAGTAGTTTGAAGAAGAATCTGTCGACTTGAGCTTCTGGAAGAGGATATGTGCCTTCAAGTTCGATAGGATTTTGGGTTGCTAGGACCATGAAGGGCTTCGGTAAATAGTAAGTTTCACCTTCAATTGTTACCTGTCTCTCTTGCATACATTCAAGAAGTGCAGACTGAGTTTTTGGAGGAGCACGATTTATCTCGTCAGCCAAAACAATGTTGGCGAAGATGGGACCCTTTCTTAGGTAGAATCTGCCGGATTTTTGATCGTAAACATTTGTGCCAACTATATCTGCCGGTAACAAGTCTGGAGTAAATTGTATTCTCTTGAATTCGCAACCTAATGCATCAGAAAAGGCTTTAGCCATTGCAGTTTTTGCTACGCCTGGCACCCCTTCAAGTAAAACGTGTCCGTCTGCAAGTAGCGCTATGAAAATGTTTTGTAAAATGTCTAGTTTTCCAACTATAACTTTACCGACTTCTGACAATACTTTTTGAACTATGCTTCTAACGTCTCTTATGGATATTTCAAGGCTTTTTTCCTCCAATTTTTTCCACCTCTTCTTCTATTTTCTTGAGCTGGAAGAAGAGTCTCAAAAACTGGTCGCGTGAGGTTACTTTAAGCTTTCCTTTTTCAATTTTCTCGAATCTTAAAAGTATTTTTCTAATCTTACGGGTATCTAAATCAGGACGATGTTTAGAAATTTGTTCTAAAAACTTATCCAGCGAAAATCCCAGCTTAAACTTAAATTCTTCACTAACGATTCGTTTAAATCTATTATATAGTATCTTTAGAGCTTTATCGTAAAATCCGTAAGTTTTATATTCCTTAATTTTTGCTAAGAAAGCAGTTCTTCCTCTTCTCCTGAATATTTTGAGTGGAGTGAACTTCCTACTTTCCTTTGTTACTGGTATCCATTTTTTAACTGTAAAGACCATGAAAAACGGAAGGATTAATGAGAGGTACGGTATAGCTGAAAGCCAAGCAACGTACCCAATAATCGTACCAAAATAAACGGTTGATGAAGAGATGCTCCATGCTAGGTGACTTTCATCAAATACTATTGTTGCACTTTTATTGTAATTGGAAAGCCAATCTATTATGTTTAATGCGAATCTTGCATTATCTGCTCTTTCTATCATATCATTTATGAAGATGCTGGCATCGCTTATGAGGACTATGCTACCATTTAAGGCTTTAAACGCTGTGGCTACTGTAAATGGTCCTACCTGCTCGCCCTTATCGTACTCGTAATCGTGATCTGCGTCGAGCCAGCTAAAGCGTGTTGTAGTAGCAACTGGTGGCAAGAGCAGCAATGATGTGTCATTTGGTCCAACTATAGCACTTGCATAGTTTAATAGAATAGAATGTACGCCATTAGTTATGGGGTGAGACATGAAGTGGGTAATTCTCGGTAATACAGGGTTTTTATCGTATGAACCTGCATCCATTAAAACCTTGTCTGAAAATTTTATTTGAAATTGAAAGAGAAGTTGAAGTATAGTGTTACCGCTTCCAAAGTCGTCAGCTATTAAAATTCCTCCACCGCGTTGTAAAAACAGCAGTAAATTTGGTACAACCTCGCTTGGGCTATAGTATTTTGAGGGACCAATTATTACTAGAACTGCTGGCTGTTCGATCCTATTTATCATACTTAGGGATGATATCAATGTTTTCACGTGAAATCCTTCATTTTCAATAAGTTCTCTGAGCTTTGAACAGCCATCCCAGTTAGTATTATAAATTGAGAATGATGGAGGAGAAGGTTCTCTACTAAATACAGATAAAGCTATGGGTAGCCATGATAGGATAAATACTATTGTGAATACGAGTAATGTTGTTGTTTTACTTTTGGGCAAGTTCCAGCGCTCTCCCTGTTACTTGTCTATAAATTGTGGAAAAGGCTTTAACAAAACTGTTATAGTCTTCAAGCCCGACTTCATGGTGACTGAATCTTGCTTTTTCGTACATTTTAATTAAAAGATACGTAGCGTCGGGATTTAGTCTATATTCCTTTACAACGTTTATTGCAAATTCTCTAGGCGTCAAGGAACCTGGACGTTCAACGTTGAAGTAAGCTCTGAGAATTTTTTCAAATAGATTATATGCTTCGATTATTGCTTCTCTAAATTTTGCTTGTCTCACGTAATCGTTTATGGTCATTATTGGCGATGATATGTCAATTTCGGGCTTTTTCTGCCGTTTAAATCCTTTCCAGAACTTTTTGAAGAACAGAAAAGTTGAGCTTACTGCAAATGCCACTACAACTATTATGTAAAGTAATTGTACTGGTATATTTATTTTCCACATTTTTTGCCTCACCCTAACTAATACAATAACTTCATTTGATTTGAATTGGGTTTTTGCTTTAAGTGTAGCATATATTGTTATATTACCTGGGTTTACATCTTCTGGAAGTGTATAAAATACAGTAAAGTTTCCTTCCTTATTTAAGCGAATTAAGTGAACTGTTTCGTTTACATATAGTTTAACTTCTCTATCTATGATGTATCGGCCATACTCGTCTACAACATTCCCAGTGATTATCAGACCTTCCCCAGGGTAAGCTTCGAGATAATTGGTATTATTTACAACTATTGTGATAATTGCACTTTTGAAAATAGACACACTAATGCTCGCAGTTGAAGCATTGTAGAAATCGGTTCCTTTGTATTGAAATGTTATTGTCAAATTTGGCATAGAGATATCTGGAATTGTTACATTTCCCTTGAAGTTTCCTTGTTCATTGCTTGTTAAAGTAGCTAAAAGCGTCTTATTGAATATTACTTGTATTTCTGCGTTTTGAATAGGCTCACCTCTTTCATCGATAATGACTCCTGTAACATTTAGTTGTTCGCTGGGTAGTACGTATAGTGGTGATCCTTCTACGCTTATGCTTGAAAAACCGTAGATGATGATGTAAGCGTATTTACCGCTACCTTTAAACCACGGAGGGCTACTAACGGTAACGTGGACGGCATACGCTCCAACTTCAAGGTCAGGTGGAACGTTAAATGTAGCGGTGAATTGCCCCTGTGTGTTAGTCACATTAGTGACTCCGATATCTGTATTGTTAAATAATACCCGTATTTTTGCATTCTCTATTGGTTCATTGTAATCTTCGCCGGTTATGTGCCCAAATATGGTAAGAGAATTGCTACGTCCAACTCTGGTTAAGGAAACATTAACATAAACAAACACACGTTCATAAATTAGGATTTGCGATTTTGTTGAATTGCCGCTTCTTATGTACCTGATTGTTGAGTTATAACCGAAGAAGATATATGAAAAACCTAGAGAGTGATTTGCTGGAATTGTTACGGTAAAATTATAGTACCCGTTTTCGTCAGTTTTAACGATTTCGAGAATGTATGTCCTCCCACTGTTCTCCTCTGTCGAATTTTCCCAGTAGACGGTGACATTTTCATAAGTGAGAGGAGTGTTATTATCAAGCAGTAAAAACCCTTCAACAACTATTGTCTCGTTTCTTCTAACCTCATTTGGAGTCACAGAAACTGTAAATTTGACTTTTGCTACAACAGTCACGTTTGTGATGTTAGATGATGAGGATATTAGTGAGGGAATTCCGTCATAAATTGCGTAAACTGTAGCATTACCTAGTAGGTGGCTAAGAGGCACATTGTAGCTAAAGCTAAAGCTACCATCCGACTTAGTAGTTGTGTGAAAAACTGTACTAAAGTTTTTTCCATCCCAGATAATTGTTACTTCTTGGTTTGGAAAGCCCCGTCCATTTTTAGCATCGGATAAAACTCCATTTATTCGCGCTACTTCAGTCCTTGCAACCTCATTTGGCGTAACTGTGACTGTGATAGTGGTGTTGCCTGCTAAGATTATTTTAGTTTGGTTGTTTAACAATTTCCAGTTTGCCACAATTACGTGGAAACCTACGAGAGAATCATCTGTGAAGTTAAAGGTTAGTGTTGCAACTCCACTTTCATTTGTTACACTTGTTGCGCCACTCAACGTTAGAGAATCATATATGTCAGTAAAAGTTATTGTTTCATTAGGCAGGGGTTCTCCATCACTAAGCAAAGTTGCAGTTAAATTTACTGGCACATCTCTCGTGACATTTTCATGAGATGATGTAATAGTTAAAGTGTACCTCGGATTTATTACGAATTGATCCCTTTCGGTGTTTAGTGCCTCTAAATATCCTGGAGGAGATGGATCAAATGCAACCCAAACACCATCAACGCCGCTATCTGTTTTTATTGGTACCCAAACCTCTGCCCAGAAATGTAAATGTTTGTTTTTTATGATTCTACTGCCCTGACTTTCTTCTCCCGGCAGGAAACCGAAAACTAGTCTTGCAGATATTCCCAATATTCTAAGCGTTATAATGTAAGCTGTTGCAAAATGTATTGATATTCCTTTACGCCTCTGGAGAAACCACTCAACCCAGTCTTGATCTTGAGAAGGCCCAGAACTACTTCTTGATGTCCCAAACCACATGTCATAGTCGTAATCAAAATTAACCTGAAAATATCGTAAAACTATTAACGCGGTTTCAAATGTGTTTTCGCCTTTTCCTTCAAATTGGCTAGCAAAATCATACACATATTGCGATAAAGGTGGAACAGAGGAATTTCCATATATATTTTTAATTTCTTGAGGAGTATAGTTTGGGGGCAAAGCTTTAAGTCTAATTTGTGTTAAATTAACGAAAACATACGAAACCATATATTTTAGAGTTGTTGATCCAGAGTCATTAAAAGTTGTATTAAAAATCACATCTTGGTAAGAATCGAGAAGAAATTCGTAGCTTAGAGGTTCTACGCCTATTTCAAGAGAACCATCTAGTATTAAAGGTTGCGGCCAAAGTACTGGAAGATATCGCGTAAAAATAGCATCATAATCTATATTCATCGTTATAGTATAGTTAAGTGGGTTAGGAGAAGGAAGTAAATCTAGTGGTGTTGTTGTTTCGTTTGTTTGCGTCCATTTACCCGCCGAATCACCTATTCTACCTGTGTAGTTATCATAGGTTGTAACTCGCCAGTATCTAGGTGGATTTGCTGGAGAAACGGTAAATAATACTTTTTCTAGATCTGCTATTCCTTCATAGGTTAAGAGTGAAAGCCAATCAACGTCTTCAAGCGACACATTTTCTGGTAATGACATATTCTCAAAAAATTCTTGGCTCCAACTGCCACTTGTTGGAAGCGAACCGGACGGGAAAGAAGAAGGGGTATAGGGCGGTATCTCTTCGTACGGTTCCTGAGACTGTTTAGTTGAAAGCGTCTTTCCAAAGTCTATTGTTGATACAGAGAAACTTAATGGAAGCATAAGTATTATTAGTATTATAGCCCAACATCTTCTAATGGTTAGATGTTGTTTAAAGGACTGCGATGTTCGCAAGTAGTAACCTCCATCACTATATTATC
>JAGGSW010000113.1 GCA_021158895.1 Candidatus Odinarchaeota archaeon
GGGCAGTGATATTGTCCTTTATGGGGCAATTGCATTAGCTTTGAATCCTTTTCAAGTTTATCGTGGTAACATTGATTAGAGAGAACCTTTCTATATAAATAATTGTGGAGGAGAAAGTTTTGACTAAAAAGATCCTCGTTATAATTCCCGTTTATTATTCATCTGAAAGACTAGTAACAAGAAAAGAATTTCTTGCTAAATGTGTTTCCACTGACTTTGAAGTTGAAACTAGAAGTATAAAATACGGCACATACTCTATTGAATCAAGTTTCGACGAAGAGCTAAATGCTCCCTTTATTTTAGAGGAGGCTGTAAAGGCTGAAAAAGACGGTTTTAACGCCGTTGTTATTGATTGTTTTATTGACCCTGCAATTGACGCTATGAGAGAAGCTTTAAAAATACCAGTTATCGGTCCAGGTGAAACTTCAATGCACATCGCCTCTCTACTAGGGAATAAGTTCACAATTATAACCGTGGCTGGCCCGACCTTAAATAAACTCATTGCTAGAAATGTTGAAAAACATGGTTTATCTCATAAGCTTGCCTCGATTAGAAATGTCAATTTACCAGTTCTTGAATTAAGAAAAAGGGAGAATGAAACCGCGTCCATTCTAATTGAGGAGGGATCAAAGGCTATTGAAGAAGAAAACGCCGATGTTTTAATTCTAGGTTGCACAGAACTTTCAGAAATTGCTGACAAATATAATTTACAGGAAAAACTAGGTGTACCGATAATTGACCCCATAAAGGTAGCAGTAAAATTCGCTGAGCTATTAGCTAGCTTGAATTTGAGTCATAGCAAGAAGGCGTATCCATATCCGACACAGAAACCTATATCATATTTCGAGACTCTAAATATAACGAAGCTATTGGAATAACGAGATAGGTCAATAACGATCATATGCTGCTTAAATGAAATACTAAAAGGAAGAAAAATAATGAATTAATTCCGGGGCAAAATAAATAAAGCAGTAGTTAGCTTTTTCGTTTAACTACGTATTCGCAGTAGTTGTCGCCTCTCAGTATATGCTTAGTCAGTTTAAATTCAAGTTTAGGGTTTAGTCTTTCTACTATTCCTCTATCTAGCTCTAAAAGAATATCGCATACCTCTGGTGGTGCGCCTAAGTTCTTAAAGCGTACCCCATGTGGGCATTCAAAGATTTGTAGAATATACTTTTCTTCGCTGAGCTCAACGATTTTATGTTTTATGTTAAAAGAATCTAATGCTGCTTTTACTATGATGTGATAGCCCTTTGCATTCATATCCTTAACGTTTAACCGTTTAATTTCCTGTTTACCTAGTTCTTTTCCCCTCTCAAAAAATATTTTCCTTAGTGTTTCAATAGCTTCTTGACCATACTTTTCCTTTATAGTTTTTATTGACAGACCATACAGTAAGGTGTATAAGTCTAAAGCATAACCCACTTTTTCACTCAATTTGCCCACCTCTTTACATCATTAAGTAATATTTATACCTAAAGCCTGAGCCAGTAATATTATCAGACTTTTAGGCTCAACATTTATGCCATACTCAGATTTTACTAGTCTAAATTGACTTAAACACTGAGGACACTCCGTAACAACAACATCTGCAACATTTTTTGCTTCTTCCAGTCTTAATTTGCCTATTTTCTTAGAGAAATCTTCGTAAAGTATAGGTGTTATAGCTCCAGACCCGGACCCACAGCAAAATGAAAATCTTCCATTTCTTTCCATCTCGTTAACTTCTAGTCCAGGAATTGACCTCAAGATTTTTCTAGGTGCGTCGTACACTTCGCTATGTCTTCCTAATGAACATGGATCATGGTATGTAACCCTTTCTTTTATTTCTTTTTCAGGCCTTATTTTCCCTTGTTCTATTAGGTTTGCAAGAAACTCCGTTGCATGAAGTATTTCGAATGGTGACTTTATTCCAAGTATTTCTGGATATTCTACTTTAAAAGCTGCATAGCAAGCTGGACATGAAAAAACTACTCTTTTTGCTCCAGATTTCTCTATTACCTTAATACCTTGTTTAGCATATTCTTTAGCGTCTTCCAGTCTTCCTTCCCAAATTAATAGGTGGCCACAGCAAGGTTCATCGTTCCCCAAATAGGCTGGCGTTATTCCTGCTTTTTCTAAAATTTTTATGAAAGCTTCCGGAATGTTGCTGTGAACATAGGACTCATAACATCCCACGAAATATAGAGTTTCCCCTTTCGACGGAAGATTATATTCCTCAGCCCAACTGCCTCTTTCATCCTTTGGAAGCCCAAAAGGATTTCCAAACTGTTTAAGTTTCTCGTACCTCGGAAGAAGTTTTTCCGGATATAGACCGAGGTCAATGGATTCTTTTCGCATTGCAAGAAATATTTTGATGGTATCTATTTTTGCGGCAGTTTTGCATCTTTCTTTACATGCGCCGCACATGAAGCATAAATTTAAGTTTTCCACGAGATCGGAGGAAAAATCTAATTTATTGTTTAAGAGGGCTCTTGCAATTAAAATTCTTCCTTTGGCTGCGCCTGATTCAAATCCTATTAACCTGTAAGATGGGCATATTTCCTCGTCAACACAGTAGGCGCATCTGCCACATTTCCACAATTCTTTCTCAAATTGACTTAAATGTCTAAATTTCATGGTTCCTCCTCCTGATCGATTAAAATTCCTGGCTGCAGAATGTTGTTTGGATCTAGAAATTTCTTAAGTCTTTTGAGAAACTCATAGTAACCATTTAGCTGCGGTTTAACGTAAGGTAAGAAGCCTTCAGGGCCCCCTATTCTGTACGGTATCATGCCCATTCTAACGTATTCCTTAGTAAGTACGTCTGTTACTTCCCAAATTAAGTCCCATTCATCTGGTTCCTTATAGTAAAATTGAACATAAGGAAGCCATGCTCTGGGATATGGCCAAGCACCAAAAGCACAGTTCAGAAACTTATATTTGTTAATTACTATGTCTTTCCAGACCTCTACAAAAGGCACTAAATTGTTTATTGGAACCGAACCGCCTACAAAATGCCAAACACCTCTCTCGAAAATATCTGTTAAAAACCATTTTGACTCATACATAGCCTTTACTGGTTCTGAATCCTGCTCCTTTCCACCATGTCTACTGCATATTTCTTTAATTTTCTTAACTCTTAATTCAGCTTCCTCGCTACTGTAGCCGTAAACATGTATAAAGCAATGAATATTTTCTAAATCTGCACCATCTTGAAACGCATAAAATGTATACGCAAGTTCGTCTCCAAAAGGTCTACAAATTAAACTTCCAACTTTTTCTACGTTCTTCCAGTTCTTAAAGACGAAATATAAATATTCTTCTTTTTCCGGAGCTGGCCTAACCCTAAGTGTAACCTCGGTTATAATACCAAGCGTACCCTCTGAACCTATGAAAAACGATGTTAAATCTGGGCCTGCACCAAACCTATCGAAAGGTGGTACATTCTTATATGCCTGCGACCCCGTTCTTATTACTTCTCCAGTTGGTAACACCACTTCAAGTGCTACGACGTCACAATATCCGTGTAAACCGTATTTACAGGTCCCATAGGGTCCACCTCCAGCCTTGACGATAGATCCTCCTACGGTCATTGAAGGCCCGCCAAGTTCACTTGCTAAGTATGCTAGTCCTCGTTTTTTAAGCTCTTTTTCAAGTTTGTACCATGTGCATCCAGCTTGAACTGTTGCAGTTAAGTGCTCTTCATTTATCTCTATAATTTTATTCATACTTCTCATATCTACAAGTATACCGCCCTTTACTGGTAGCCAACCAGCCCAGTGAGATGTTCCACCGCCTCTCACATAAACTGGAACCTTATATTTATTCGCTACCCGTAATAGATTTGATATTTCATCGGTTGATTGCGGTTTAACTACAAAAGATGCAAGTGTTTCTCTAGCTGGACTTATATCCCTAGAATAAGCTTGAAGATCAATAGGTTTGTTGGTAACTCTGGGCCCAAAAATGTTTATAAGAACTTTATGGACCTCCTCTGTCACAAATATTCCCTCCAACCTTCTATAAAATTAATCAGAAAACGGATATTAATTTGATTCATACTTGATTAAAATTTTTACAATAATGATATCATTTTGACAGTCCGATTCGAAGTGTACAGTTAATGCACCTACTAAGGGCAAATTATCAAAGAACGTTAAACGTTTAAACTATTAGGAGGAAGATATCCTATTAATCATTTCATTGAAAAACTTTTCTAACATTTCTTGGCTTTCTTCACATACTGCTTTAAGTTCTTCTCTTATTTTTATGATTTCTTCAAAATATACGTTGAGTCTCTCCAGGGCTACGATTTCTGTTTTAGCGTCTCTTAAAAGCAAGTGGATTTTTCCAATTGACCTCTCTTGATTCGATAAGCTTTCAAGCGTGGCTACTAGTTTTTTAAGTAGTATCGATCTCTCGTTAAAAGCATTTAACAGCTTGGTTAAGAGTTTGTACTCATTGAAGACGACATTTTTAACAAAATTTTCCATATTTTCCCATCTTAACTTTTTTGTTAATTTTTTTATATCGCTTACCGATTTATTCATTATCTCTAAAAGTTTAGAGGATACCTCTTCTATTCTTGAGGATTGGCCAATGATTTCTCCCAGTATAGCTGAGGTTTCTTTCAATTGATCTGGAATTTCATTCTTTAATTCAGATATATTTACCCGGCCAACATATTTTTCAGGACGTGAGAAAAACTTTTGAACAACAGATATCTCCTTCATTTCATCGGTGTATACCTTTAAAAATTCTGAAGTAGGTCTAGGATAGAGAAAAGTTAAAGCAACTTTATTATAAATATCTTTGTTCGTTATAATGCTATGGTTTTCATCGAGAACTAGAAGACATGTTGGGGTAGGCTTCTTAAACATTCCTCCTTTTGAGTAATAAATGACCCAGTAAGCGTCATCGTTATGGTAAATAGGTCCTCCAAAATTGTACTTTTCACCCTTCAATACGTACTGTTTGGCCACATTCTTTAAGGGTTTGTCCTTAGGTGATTTCATCGTCATCCAAGCCACAGCTCCATTTAGATGAACCGTTTTGAAAACTGATTTAAAAATGTCGAAAAGTACGTAGCAAGACATTAAAGAACATATAACGACGACAATAGCCAAACATACTAAAAACTTGTTAAATTAATATAAAACTTGAAACCACAGAAAAAATAAGTGATAAAATGTTTGTATGTTTTATTCTGGTGGCAGTTCTCCGTAGATCTTGCTCGGTGGAATTCCTTTCTTTAAGTTCTTCCATGCGAAGTAGCCGAAGTGGATCATACCTAGGAAGTATGTCCCTGCGATAAGTAGACCGCTACCAACTAAGACCGACGAAGTACATAGAATGTATAGCATAATAGCCGAGGTTATTGCACCCGTTATCGCTATTAGTGGAAAACCTGCAATTGTCAGTCTGAATCCTCTCTCCCAGATGTGTGGCTTTGAGAATGGTAATTCAGTTTCTGACCAGTGCTGGAACAGTCTTGCAAACGAATATACCCAACCTATACCGAGAATCACAGATGTTAGTGCGCCAAAGTGTGTACAGAGCAATGCCACAATTACTGAGATTACAAACCACCATATAGAACCAACATATGGGCTGTGCCATCTTGGATGAACCCTTGCAAATATTTCTGGGCCCATTCTGTCCATAGCCATAGCGAACATCGGTCTAGACGTGAACAAGACATTTAAGACCAAGTCAGCGAAATTGCCCCATTGCGGTGCCCATGCTACCAATGCAGATAGAGGAGCATTTTGTGAAACTAATATTGCAGCATAAGTGCTTACACTCACCGGCACTACCATATTAATTTTGAATTCGTCAGCATAACCGCCTTCAACTATGAAGTTGTATCTTAGTGCAAATTCGCCATAAGTATGTACGTATGCTGATGAGAGAGAAACGTTAACAATCCATACAACAACTGCTGCACCAACCATGCTGAAAGGTATGCTCTTAGAAGGCTCTTGTACTTCTCCTGTAACTGGCATTAGACAGTATGGCCATGTGTTTGCTACTGGTAAGAGAAGTGCTCCACCTATTGCGCTCCAGCTGAATTTTGGTGCTGTAAATCCATGTGCATTTGATATGGCAATCACCTCATCGTAAGCGCCTGCACCGAAGGTTTGATCCCATTTCGTTTTTAGCATCGCAGGAGAAGTAGTGGCCAGCGGGATTAGTACTGTTAGCCATCCGAACATTGCTAGTATTCCCCAGAATGCTATCCATTTTCCTACTATTCCTGGTCCTAGTCCGTCTATGAGTGTACCTATTATTTGTTGGAGTATTGTTATGGCTAGTGCTGTTCCAGGCTTTGCTATTGCTGTTCCTGCGCTAACCATTGCCGGGATATGAGCGATTGACCCAGCAACTTGGAGCAGTGCTCCTAATGACAGTGTTCCTACGTATGCGTTTGCTCCTCTAAACACTGGATTGGTTACGTACGATCTGGTTGCTTCCATTATACCAAGCATAGGTGATACTGCTCTTGATACTGGAATGTACATTGATCCGGATCGTGGCATTGCTACGTAAATTAATGACATACTAAAGTCTTCTAAGATTACTATAGCATTTGCAATGGCAAAAAGTAATGGTAAGCTTATTCCTGGGTACCAGTTTGGTAGTACTGCCATTAGATAGAAGTGCCATGGTAGTGTGCATGAAGTTGATACACCGAAGAATATTGATTGCCAAGGTGTTATTGCTCTCCTTAAACCAGAAGCTCTTCTAACGAATAATAAGGGTTTTGCTTCTTCAGCCATCTTCCTCACCCATCTCATTACCTAAATAATGCAAATACTTCCAATTTAACTTTCTAGTACGAAATTTTACTTAATTTAAGTATTATTTCGATAAGTTCTATAAATATTTTTCTAAAAAGACGAATTTTTGTAAATATTATAAAAATATAATTCAAGGGCAGCTTAATAAGGTGTAGAAGACGCAATTTTAGATGCCCAAATATAAAAATAAGTGGTATTCCTCTTTCCTAATACTGGTAATTTATTATGTTAAGCCCCTATTTAAATATACGTTTCCTAAATAAAGTAATAATATAAGGGTATGTACAGTATTGTTGATGTTAAGGAAAGAACAAAAGAAAAAGTTATGATCTTATTTTGCAAATAAATAGAATAAATATTAATTTTGTTTTTTCCTTTTAAGCTTTTAGAACTTATTTTGTTAGAATTGTCGAGCTTACAAGAACCTATGTAGCTGGCGTTACAATGTAATAT
>JAGGSW010000085.1 GCA_021158895.1 Candidatus Odinarchaeota archaeon
ATTATAAAAAGGGGATCTACTTGCATAGCTGGGAATTAAAGCTTGGAAAAGATAAAATAATTTTCTACGATGTAAGTACAAAACTTGGAAATGCTATTCTCAGACATTATTTAATTAATGATTTAAAGAAAAAGGGAAATTTCCTTCCTTCAAATTTTGAGTTAACATGCGGCGGAAAACGCAAGGCTACCGAATATTATGCAATTGTTCTTATTCGAACAATGAATGAGGAACAACTCTTTGGAGCAATTTTTGAATGGTTGAGTTTAGGGCTCAGAATAGTTGCCGTAACGCCAAAAGAACTTGCAGACCAACCCACAGATGTAATACTTTCAAGGATTGAAGATTTTGCAACCAAAGGGGAAAATGTAAAAGAAATAAAGATAATTGTTTCTCAAAAAACTAAATTTTCGAATAAATAAGGTTCTGAATGAAAACATTTTAAAGGTAATTAGTGAATTGAATTTCACGTTAATTAGCTTGGTTGTGATTTTATGTCATGGAAAAAAGCTCCGTTGGAGGAAGACCTAAAAAACTTTAAGCAATATGTGGAAAATGCTCGCGAAGATTTACATACAATAGCTAGAAACGATGCTGAAATGATTTCAAGTAAGGTAAAGGAAGATGATTACAAGGCTGCTGCTGAGTTTGTTCTTGACATGGTTATAAACTCTATACTTGTTAATAACACAGAGTCTCCTAGGAAAGTTATTGAGTTCATGAAGAAAAAATCTGACAAGTACGGTAAAATTTTTGAGAACGAAGCTTTCAAAATCGCGGAAAAACTTCTAAGGGCATTTGAGGATAAGAACTTAGACCTGTTTTCTGAAGCCATGCAAGAAATTGTAGATAAATTGTTCGGAAAAACTTCGCTAGAACTTAGATTCTCAACACTTAAAGACCTTCACTGCGCCTTCTTTACATACAAATAAGCTTATTCTCCTTGCACATATTTTTTAGGTTTTAATTTGAATAGATCTCTAAGTAAACCTTTAATAACGTCTACTACGCTTCTAAGCAGAAAATGTTTTACTGGTTTTAGTCCTTTTGCTGCATATTCCTCTGACCTTTCTATTCTGAACCAGAGAGGTGGATGGGGGTCCCAGCTGAACCATTTAAGTGCAGATCTACGTAGTTTATATGCTGGCATATATATGGTGAATTTTCTGAGAGCTGAAGCAAGTTCTTTGGGTTTCCCAGAAACATATATAGCTTCTAGATCCGATTTTGCTTCAAAAAATTTTGCAATAAAAAAGAGAAAAGTAAAGGCAATAAAGAAATATAAGAGCCAGAATTGAACAAGGAAGGGAAACTTGTAAAAGAGGAAAATTCTTACTATGTACTCTCCTATGAAAAGTAAGAACAGACAGAGCGGATCTTTACCTTTAATGTGGGAAAACTCGTGGCCGATAATTACTTCAAGTTCACCTTCATCACATATACCTAGGAGGCCAGAAGTTATAAGTAGTGTTGACCTTTTAGAGGAAATTCCAGCTGCTGCAGCGTTTGGTAATAAAACGTTGGCTATTGTTATTTTTGGTTTGTGTACTTTGAATTTGTTGGCTAGAATTGAAACTAACCTATAAAGATCGATGTTTTTAACCTCTAGTTGTCTAATCTCTATATTTATTCCTATGTCCTCTAGTGTTTCCAAAACCTTTAGAGGTGTTATTAATTCTCCAAGAGCTATTGTTCTTTCATAGATTGCCTGTTTGATCTCTGTGATTGATCTTCCATATCTATGCAAAAACCATTGAAGATCCCTATATCGTGTTACTATTTTTACCAACTGTACAATGTTATATTCGTCTGTTATTTTCCATCTTCCCATTGAATAAACTATTCTATCGGCGTTAAAAAGAATAGTTAACTGTATACCGACCGCTAGTATAATGGCTAAGAGAGGCTCTATAAAAAAGACTACAAGAATGGCGAGGTAAGCAAACATGTATAACATTATCATGCTATCGCTGAATAAACCAAGCGACCTAGGTGTTTTGAGTTTTTCCATTAATGGCGGTTTCCCAGCTATAAATAGCAGCGAGAGAACTGCATTCCCTTCTGTTCTGGCAAATGTTTGCCCAGTTCTCTTTAAATGATATACTATTGATGTTAGCCACTCGGAGGGACAAGTGAGTGGATAATATATCTCAGCATGTGGTTTTGTTGTTACAAAAATAGATATTTGAGCGTAGAGTTGTGGATACGCAGGACAAACTTCAAAAAATCTAACAACATATCCTTCTACGGTCTTTTCCACGCTGTATCTAAAAATCAATGAAGATTTAGGTGCTATATAGTATTCTTCAATAAACTTCAGAAATTTTTCAAATTGAGACGGGTCTAATTCTATTTCCAATGGAATTCTTATGGAGTCATATGATATACCCAATTTGTTTCCACCTAAGTTTAATGAAACCTAAGATATTTTAGGCTATTAAAATATTATCAAAGGGGTTCCTATGTTGTTTGTAACCACTTGTAAATGATGGGTACTACGTCTACTAGACATTTTGGGTTTTCTTCTTCAAATGTTTTAGTTCTAACCGTATTTGTTGTGAGGATTTTTCCTTCGAGTTTTTCAACAAGGTTTCTAAGAAGTTTTTCACCTTCGCCTATGGTAGGTAGAACATGAGTTACGCATGATACAACTTCTTCTGCTCCGTTCTCGAGTAAGAAGTTTCTCGCTTTTATTAGGGTTGATCCACTTTTTGTTAGATCGTCTACAAGGATTATTTTCTTTCCTTTAACATTGGAGGCGCCGCTAATTATGACTGTGAAACTGTCAAATCTTTGTTTTTTGAAGCCTTTGATTCCAAATCTTTCTTGAGCCCCCTCGTCTGGGGTTAGTAGTTCGTATAAATCTAAGTTAAATCTTTTTGCAGCTTCTTCTATCAAGGTTGGTACTGCAGATAATAGTTCTAGTTTGCCGTTTTCTACTAGTTTTTTCATCCAAGGTATCTTTTCTGGTGGATGTGGGTCTATTGTAACTACTTTGTCTGCCTTCATTAGGGTTAATTCAACCGCTAGCTTGGCGGATATTGCCTCTCCTGTTTTAAAGGCTTTATCTTGAAGAGCACATGGTAAAAATGTATAGAGCACAACTATTTCCTTAGGTGGTTTAAGCTCTTGATACTCGTATTCTTTATGCGCTTTTTCAAAAACCTTTATTGGATTTTTTAGTATGTCTAAGACTTGTAGAGTTTCCCAAAACCTATCGGCGGTGGTAAATTTTTCTTTATCCAGTTCTCCACTGTAGGTTGCACTTTGAACAACTAAAACTCGTTTTCCTTCAAGTTTTTCTAAGCTGTCAAGCCTTGTATAAAGGTCACTATTCGGGAAGAACCGCTTTCCATCGTAGTTTAGTCCGCTTGTATGAATATTGTAGCCTAATTTCTTAAACTGGTTTGCTAAGTGCTCCGCACCGGAACATAGGACAATTTCCCATTTTCTGCTCAAATATTTTCCTCCACCATACTTTATTATTCTAGTTTTTTAAGGTAGATTACATCTTCTGACCAGTAGTAGAGATGCCAAAGTAAATATTTAAATTCTCGCCTACTATACCTTTTTCTAAGTTCTTTTGGTTCGACATTTTTGTAGTTATTTTTCTCAAAAAACTTCCTAACTTTAAAGTTGCTTTTACCGGTTGTAGCCCAAAGATATTTAGCTTCCCGCCCCTTAAAGTAGAATTCAGCCTCTCTCAGTAAAGTGCTTCCGATTCCTTGTCTTTGCCATATGGGATCGACAAATATATAGTAAATGTACCCATGGAGTTTGTCCTTAAACCAAAAGCTTTCTAACTCCACCACTCCAACCACTTTTTCATCTACTTCAGCTACTAAAACCTTTTCGCAGCCACTGAGCCCCCAAGTTGCCCACTTAGCATCCAAAATATTATTAAAAGCTTTATACGCTACCTTCGACGCTTCCTCCCTATCTTCCTCCCTATAAGAGCGGACCTTTATTTTCAGCGACTTCGCCATGCATAATTCACCGAACTTTAAATAGCATTTAAGGCAAGTTAATTAAAGAACTAAACTCTATTTTAGGTTAATGTTTGACAGGTTAAATTACATTCATTTCATGTACTAAAGATACGGTAAGGATAATTAGTATTAGTTTGAACTTAAATTAAGCGAGTTGGAGGAACAGTTTTGACCCCCAACTATGTTGTTCCACGTTTAAAAATAGGGCAATTGCAACTTCCAGTACTAATGCTTGGTTCTTTACCTTTTCTTGGCATTTCTTACAGGTCATTTGAATATGACGATGTATATAGAAAACGTTTTAGCAAAGAAGAGAATATTGTAGAAATCATATCGAGGGCCGTTGAGTGTGGCATTGATGTTTTAGGTATTATGCCAGATATTGGTAACCCTCTTTTTGACAATTTGCTCTCTGCTATTAGGAAAGTGGAAAATACGTATGGGCTCGAGATTGGTCTTGGAGTTTGTATTCCCTTACCCATTGAAACAGATGGGTATGTTGATACATTTAGAAGATGGTTAACCTATTATTATAACGAAAAAAGACTTGTTGATGAGAAAAGACTGTTAGAGAAATATTTGAATGACCCAATTTTACAGTGGAGAAAGGGGTGGCGTAGAGACTTTGCTAATGCTTTAAAATACAGGAAACCCTATATGGAAAAGGATTTAAAGAAAATTTCCATAAATCTTCAACGTGTTGAAGATATTTTGGAAACTTTTGATGGATATAAGTTGGTTTTTGTTGAACCAGGCTCGGAAATAGATTTTTTGGCTATCTCCAAGCGTTTAGACGTTATAAATATCTTGATAGATTTCTTAAAGAGCAGATTCAAGGTTCCTGTAATTCTTGGTTCTCATCATGCAGGCGTTACAATTCCGACCTTAGAAAAGTATCAATTGAATTCTGACGGTTTCATGACGCCTGTAAACGTGCTGGGTGTTATGATGTTTCCATCAAAAGAACTAGCTCTTAGAGCTATTGAAAAGGTTGCTAAGCCGGTTATTGCCATTAAGGTTTTAGCTGGGGGTAGGTTAGAACCTTTAAAAGCTGTTAAATTTGCTTTGAGATACGTAAAATTTCTTATGATAGGAGTAGCGTCAACAAAAGAGTTAAATATTCTAATAAAAGCTCTATCTGATGTTTTAAGTAATATTTAGGTGATTCGCTATGAAGACGAAACAATTAGCATTTGTAGCCGTTTTTAGTGCTCTTGGTGCATTGTTAAGGTATTTTGTTGCCATTACTGTTATTCCTGGTGTTGTAGAACTTTCACCGTCGTTTTTGATTCCTCAATTAGCTGGTATGCTTATGGGATCCATTGGAGGTAGTTTATGCGGGATAATTGTAGGTGTAGCTGGCTCTGTTCGCGGAGAAGAATTTCCTCTAATACCTCTTTTGGGTAACATAGCTTTAGGACTTTCAACTGGAATCGTGAAGGATTTTGTTAGTGATGAGAAAAGAAAATTGAAGAAGCTATTGTATGTGATTTCTGGTGCTTTTATTGGAGGATTTATCCCCACATTTGCGATTTCTATACTTTTTGCACCCGCCTTTGCTGTTGTTTTTTACGCTTTAATTGATGCTTTTCAGGCCGGTCTTTGGACATTTATCGGCGTAATAGTGTTAGAAGTACTTGAAAAATCTGGTTTAACTTCTTAATCTTTTAATTTTTTTGATAAGGCCTCCCAGAGCGCGTCCTGCACAGGTCTTTGAGCTTTTTTGGTTTTTCCGTCTTTTCTGAAGAATATTCTTCTCTTAGGATTATCCAATATGTGACCTATGATTTCTGCAAATATTCCTTTACCATTTAAGGCTTCAACTATTTGCTGCGCCTTTTCTGGTTTTGCGGTTATTAGAAGTGCTCCGCTACCTATTAGGCAGAGAGGGTCTATTTGTAGTAATTCACATATTTTTCTTGTTTCTTCACTAATCATTTTTCTTATTTTTTCTTCCTGTACTGCGAAACCTGTTTTGCTTGCATCTGCTATCTCATGTAGCCCCCCTAGAACTCCTCCTTCTGTTGGATCATGCATTGCGGTTACCCCACCAACTTCCACTGCTGTTAAAGCATCCTCAACCACGCTGATCTTCCACTTATATTGTTTTGCTTTCTCTATTGGATCCCTGCCAAGTATATTGCTGAGTTCTTTCTCTCTTTCGGTTGCCAAGATTGCTGTGCCTTCAATGGCTACTCCTTTAGTTAAAATTATTTTGTCGCCGGGCATTGCTCCACTACTTGTTATAAACTTGTCTTTTTCTACTTCTCCTATCATAAATCCTATGACTATGGGTCGTTTTAGCCCAGGAGTAACTTCTGTGTGGCCACCAATAATTGCTATTTCTAGTTCTTTTGCAGCTTTATCCATTTGTGTGACTATTTTCTCCAGTATTTTTTCATTTGAGTTTTCTGGAAGAAGAATTGTGGATAGAAACCACGCAGGTTTTGCGCCATGGCATGCAATATCGTTAGCATTTACATGTATGCTTAGCCATCCTATGTCTTCTACTGCCCCCGTGATAGGATCTGTAGCCACCACTATTACCTTATGTTCTAGCTCTATTACAGCTGCATCTTCTCCTATCCCGGGACCTAAAAGTATTCTTGGGTTTTGCGCTCCTAGATGCGTGAAAATAAGGTTTTTTAGTGTTTCTGGCGGGATTTTTCCTTCCGGTAACTTTTTGTTCAAAATTCATCCCTCAGACTTTTATAACTGGATATTAGTGTTTAGCGGTATGTGTGCAGTTTAATGATGTTAGGTTTGTAGGAAACATTTATTAGATGTGGTTGATGTAAGATGGAGTGTCATTTTGTATATCAAATTTAGGATAGGATACTTAAATGACTCTGATAGGATTTAAACATATATCTTTTAGTTAAATAGAATGGAGGCACTGCAAGTTGGGACACTTATGGGGTGTAAAAGCCAAAAGACATGGAATGCGAAGGAAGTGGCTTAAAAAAAGGAGAAGAAGAATGAAAAGAAAACAGAGAAGAAGAAAGTAAAAATATTACTAGTGTTTTACATATATAGATAATATTTGAGTTATTTAATTCGAGTTTTGCGTTTTGTTT
>JAGGSW010000117.1 GCA_021158895.1 Candidatus Odinarchaeota archaeon
CCTATTGACTCTATTTGCCTGATAGCGACATAATCTCGTTGTATCTTTCCTTCCCAAGAACTTTTATAGCCTCTTCTCCTGCAACAGATATTATAAGCAATTCTGTTAAATCTATGTTTTTGACCGGATAGTTATTCGTTTTTACAGCGTCTTCAAAGTTAAAGTAGCAGAACGGACAAGTTTGAACTATAACCTCCACATCTTTTGGAACATCATTCTCTACTCTATATGATGCAACTTCCCTTGCAATGTCTCTATACCCGGACCTTACACCGCCGCCTGCTCCGCAACATCTAGAATTTTCTTTATATCGTTCATTTAACATTTCTTTAAAGTTCAACCCAATGTTCCTAATGATTTTTCTTGGCGCTTCAAATACACCTACATGTCTTCCCAAGTGACAAGGATCATGATATGTTGCAGAAATGTTCAGTTCCATGTTTGGTACTAATCTTCCCTCGTCTATATATTGTGAAAACAATTCTGACGAATGGTATATCGGTATTCCTAGATCAATGCCCAATTTCTCTAAGTAATCCACTCTGAATGTTCTAAAACAACCGGCACACGATGTTACTATGGCGTCAAAATCGTAATCCCTTACAATGTTTTTCATATAAAGCGCAAATTCCTTGACTAATTCCATATCCCCAAGTCTGACGAAAACAGAACCACAGTCTCTTTCATAGGGACCTAGGACCGTAAAATCTGCTCCTGCAAGCTTTAGAAGCGTTGCAGTAGCTCTAGCAACTCTTTGTTCACGCCAACTTGCCATGCAACCAACAAAGTATAGTATCTTTGCTCCTCTTTTTGCAACTGGTATATCGAGATCCTTGGCCCATTCCGCTCTAGTGTTGTTATCTTCGTTAAGAGGGTTATAGAACTTTTTTACGCTTTCTATGATTTTTCTATGTTCATTTCTAATTAGGTTTCGTTTATTATAAGCTAGATATCGCATTTTCCCAACAGCTTTCTCAGAAATATCTATTTCTTTGGGACAAACTTCCTTACAATTTGCACATTGCGTGCAAGCATATAATCCTTCAAGAAATGCTGTTAAAAGGTGATCAAATGCATTTCTCTTATCGAGAGCGAGTTTCGCTAAATGAACCATGATTATTGGCCCGCCATAAATGTCCCAAGCACTCTGAATCACCGGACACATGGCAATACAGCTCCAACATTCAATGCATTCACGCATAGGCTTTAAATCTTCTATTTCATACTGGTAAATGATCTCAGGATGTTGAGCAGCCGAATCTCGATGAATGTATGGTCTTATCTTTAATAATTTCTTATAGCCTTTTTGAACATCCACTACTAAATCTCTTATGACTGGGAATATCGGAAGCGGCTCCAGTAGAAGTTCTTCGGTTTCGGGGTCTACTAACGTTTGGCATGCTAATCCTGCCTTCTTATTTATCATAATTGCACAGCTTCCACACTGTCCAGCTCTACATTCCCATCTATAAGCTAAACTTCCATCGTAATTGTCATGTATGTAATTTAAGACGTCCAGTACACGCATCCCCTCTATGTAGGGTACCTCGTATTCTTCATAATGGGGTTCAACATCTTTTACTGGGTTAAATCTGAATATTTTAACCCTTAACTTTTGGTTTTTTGCCATTTTCATTACCTCACTATTGAGGTGGTTTTTCTAACGTTATTTTCACTGGTTCAAATCTGTATTTTAAAACACCGTCTTCTAAATGCCATACTATATGTTTTAACCAGTTCTTATTGTCTGTTTTTGGATAATCCGTTCTATAGTGAGCCCCACGACTTTCTGTTCTGATTAATGCGCTCCTTACTAACAATTCTGCAACCTTTATAAGATTAATAGTTTCAAGAGCCTCTATAAGTTCCTTGTTATATCGCCACGTAGTTGTGTCACATATGCCGAGCCTAGGGAGCATTTGTTGCTTAGCTTTTTCTATGAAGGACAAAGCACTATTTAATTTGTTCTCATCTCTGAATATCCCTGCATTTTCCCACATAACTTCACATAATTGTTCCCTAATTTTAACGGGTCTAATTTTATCGCTCTTTTCTTTAGCTATCGATAATATCCTTTTCTGTTCTTCCTCTACTTGTTTAAGATCTATAGGATGAAATGTTTCAGATTTTGCAAATTTTGCAGCATACTCTCCTGATCTTTTACCAAAGACTTGAGTATCTATAAGCGAGTTGCCCCCAAGCCTGTTTGCTCCATGAACACCAGCTGTTTCCTCTCCACTAGCAAAGAGACCCTTTACTCCAGTTTCTGTCTTTATATTTATCCTAATTCCACCCATGTAGTAATGTGCTCCAGGTGAAACCTCCATAGGCTCTTTCGTTATATCTATACCAGCTAATAGGAATTGTTTGTACATAGTTTTTAGTCTGGTCTTAACTAGTTCAGGGTCTAAATGAGTTACTGAAAGGTATACTCCCCCGTGTTCGGTTCCTCTACCCTCCATGATTTCAGTCCAGTTTGCTCTAGCAACAGCATCTCTCCCTGCAAGCTCCATTAACTTCGGATTATAACGTTTCATGAACCTTTCTCCCTTAATATTAAGTAATATTCCACCTTCGCCTCTAACTGCCTCTGTTACAAGTATACCTCGACAGGATGGAGGCCAGACCATTGTTGTTGGATGGAATTGAAACATTTCCATATCCATCACTTCAGCTCCAGCACCCAAAGCCAATATCTTTCCGTCACCTGTTGCTGAAGCTGGATTTGTTGTAACCTTATACATACGTCCTGCTCCACCAGTTGAAAGCACTACAGCCTTGGATTTGAATACCAAAAAATCTCCGTTCTTCATATCGATCGCTACAGCACCGGTAACCCTTCCATTTGATGTGAGAAGCTTGCTGACAAAAATTTCTTCAAGTACATTAACTCCTCTCTTTCTAACTTCATCTACGAGGGTAGCAAGCACTTCATGGCCAGTATAATCGCTCATGTAACATGTTCTTCTATATCGAGCCTTTCCAAAAGGTCTTTGAGCAATTTTTCCATTAGGTAATCTATCAAATACTGCACCGAATTCTTCCAAATCGAAAATTCTGTCTGGAGCCTCTTTTACTAACGCTTCCACCAGATCTTGATCGTTTAACCATGCACCACCTTCTACGGTATCCAAAAAATGCCATTTCCAATTGTCTTCGGGATCTACGTTCCCCAAAGCTGCATTTATTCCACCTTCTGCCATAGTGGTGTGTGCTTTACCTAAAAGTTCTTTACTTACCACAGTTACATCTAAATTATATTTTGATGATTCTACAGCAGCTCTAAGACCTGCTCCGCCTGCTCCAATAATCAATACATCTGTTTCTATAACTTCAAATTTTTCCAAATTAATCACCCAGCTTTGAAATTGTTTAACCTTTTAACTTCAATTTTTTATAGATCGTATCCCTATTAGCTTCTACTCTGGACATTACTTCTCTATGAAGATTATTTCCGTGGGAATCGATGGTAACAGTGAGAGGACCAAAGTTTTCAACTTCAAAAATCCAAAGAGCTTCAGGCATTCCTAAATCCAACCATTCGACACCCTTTATTCTTTTTATAGCATTTGCTGCGAGAACTGCTGCTCCCCCAATAAAAGCACAATACACCGCACCGTATTTCTTACATGCTTCGGTGGTTCTTTCACCCATCCCACCTTTACCTATTATTATCCTGACCCTAAATTTCTCTATGAACTCTGCCTCAAAAAGATCCATACGTGTACTGGTTGTAGGTCCTGCAGCCACGGCTATCCACTCATCATTTACCTTTTTAACTATAGGTCCGCAATGATAAAGAGCTATTCCTTCAAAATCAACTGGAAGCTTTTTTCCCTCCTCATAATACTCCAATGCCCTCTTATGAGCCTCATCTCTAGCAGTAACCAATGTACCTGAAACATAAATTATGTCTCCGACCCTTAATTTACGTACATCTTCTTCAGAAACCGGGGTCTTAAACCTATAAGTAGTCATTATTTCTCACCAACTTCATGTGTTAGATATTCTACAGCCCCATCAGAATAAATTCTAGCTGAAGCTCTCCTAGCAGCCCAACACTGCACCACCACTCCCACCGGATAACTAGCAGGATGTCTATGAGCGTATTCTATGTTTACACCTAAAGCCGTTGTTCTACCACCAAGGCCCATTGGTCCAATTCCTGATTCATTAACTGCTTCTAATAACTCCTGTTCTAACTTTGCTATCTCTGGATCTTCGTGTCTCTCGGTTATTGGTCTCAACAAAGCCTTTTTCGCTAGTTTCATGGCAATATCGGCTCCACCGCCAATGCCAACGCCTAAAATCACAGGGGGGCATGGTTGGCCTCCTGCGTGCAATACGGTGTCAATGACAAATTTCTTCATGCCATCTATTCCTTCACCGGGTTTTAGCATGCCTAACCTGGACATGTTTTCACTACCTCCACCTTTTGGAAAAGCAGTAATCTCCAAGAAATCTCCTTGGATAATTTCCCAGTTTATGTATGGTATATATCTCCCTGTGTTATCCCCGCTGTTTTTCTGAGATATTGGATGAACAGCATTTGGCCTTAAGGGTATTTCTTTTGTGGCTCTTATGGTTGCGGTTCTCAGGATTTCCGGGAGTTTTCCTAATTCTTTAAATTCGTTGCCGACCTTTACATAAAAAATGATTACACCAGTATCTTGACACATCGGTCTCTCAGTTTTTTCTGCAAGCATAATGTTATCTAAGATGGCCTTTAACTGTGTTTTTGCTGTTTCATCAACTTCTTTTTCATACGCAGTTTTTAACGCATCCTTTACATCTTTTGGTAGTCTTGTTACAGCGAGCCGTAACAAATTAACAACGGTATCTTCAATTTTTTGAACTAGACTCATATTCTTCTCCCTTCTGTAAAAAATCAACAAACACTTAAATGCGGAAATAAAAACCACCATAGCTTATATAAAATTTCTTTTCATAAAAGTAGAGTTAAAATGCCTTTTCTTAGAAAATATTATCAAGATAGAAACATTAATGAATAATGTTGAAAAAAGCATTCAAAACACGATTTTTTTAATATTGACAAGTATTTTTCTTAAGCAAATCAATTTATTAACGGGATGCGTCATCAACTATTGAGGGAATTCTTCCTTCTCTCAACATGATTTCTTCATCTTTAATAACATCTTTTTTTAAGTAATCCACCAAGTCTTTAGAAATCAAGGGTTTCTTATTTACTAACGGGAAGGCAAAAGGAAGAGTAATTGTATAGTACTCATCAACACGTATATCTAATCCAACTTTCACAGGTATTTCCTTCAGTTTTCTTCCCCTACTTACCTCTCTTGCAAGATATACAGACCCATCTATTGAAAATTGATATTTACCCAGTGATCTCTTCATAGAAAACGGTAAAAAATGTGAAATAAGTTTTTTCGTTCTTCCAAGCGGTGGATGATCCCCTAAAATTCCACCAATGACAACGCATGAGATTTTCCTAAAATCTTTTGGCTCCAAAAGTTTTTTGGCATTGGGGTCTAACACTATCATTTTTCTCTGACTGAAAGGTAATTCTCTCACACTTTTATTAAAAACACTACCCAACTCTGCAAGCTTTTTTGCCTCTTTCCAATTTTTGACATTAGTAAATATAAGATTCTCCCGTCCTACAATTTTTGAAGCATGTTTATATTCGAACCAAACCCATTTCCCTAATACAGGCTCTAAATGCTCGATAATAAAAAATAAATTTCTCTTTTTTGACATGAAACACACCAATATCTATTGGTAACGGGACAAAACGAGGGTCAAAACATTATTCAACAGGTTTTACAACTATTCCTTTTGGTGTGATTTCAAAGGGGTGTCGCTTTAGGCTATGGGAAGTTCCCCTCATTTTTCTAACAATAAGTGATCGCCTCAACTCATCACGCTCTTCGTCTAGATACAGAATGATTACACCTTGAGCAATAAATTCTTCGACTCCGAATCGGGATATTTGATTGGGGTTAGCGATTTCGGTAGTCATTATGGATGTTACCTCAAGTTCCCTTAAAAGCGCCGATAATTTGAATATTGATGTACGAATTTGAAGAATATCATCAAACCTTACTCCGAGGGCGGAAATGGAATCTAAAGCAATACGCTGAGAGCCAAGATCTTTTGCTGCTCGATAAATTTCTTTAGCTAGTTCATTTATATCAAAACCTCTTCTAAGAGCGTAGGGCTCATTGGTAGGAATACCTGCTTTACTCGATGCGGCATCGATAATTGCGATTTTCCCGTGGTTTTCAAGATGTTTAAGATCCCAGCCAAATTGAGATACTTCCCTTCTTAATTCAGAAGGTCTTTCTTCAAGCGTTACAAATACTCCAGGTTCATCATAGAGAACCGCGCCCATATAAACAAATTGCATACTAAAAATCGTTTTTCCCGTACCTGTCCCACCGCTAACTAAAATATTTGTTCCTTTGATGAATCCTCCATTTAGTATCCCGTCTAATCCAGGTATTCCAGTTTTGACTCGTTCAGACATTACTATTCCTCCCTCCTACGTCTTGAAATACTATCGGGCTTAACATTTCTTCACCTTTCACGACTTTTGCAATATTCCACATTATAAGTTCTTGTACGTCCGGATCATTTTTAAGTTTTTGAATAATATCATTAACATCATTTGGATCCTTACCAATAAGGATAAGGTAAACTACAGTTTTTTGTTCCCCCAGGGCGATAAATCTGACTCTTTCGTCGGCCTTTAACTTTTCAGCTAATTGTTCAGCCTTTTTAATACTCATATCTTCCACTATATGTCCACCGATTTTCAATCTAATTAAACCCACGTAATTATAGCCTAAACTTTGTGGAGAGAGCAAAACAGTATACCCCTTAATAACTCCGTTTTCAACGAGTTTTTTCACTCTAAAATGGATTGTAGTATCAGGTATACTAAGTTTTTCGGCAATTTTTGTAAACGGTGTTCGAGCATTCTGCTGAAGAAGGCAAAGAATCTTCTTATCGAGGTCGTCTAGAGCCATTTCATATCACTACTCAATTTTTTTAC
>JAGGSW010000031.1 GCA_021158895.1 Candidatus Odinarchaeota archaeon
AAGTAGTCATGCTCAAACCTATCTTTTAGGATCAAGTAAGTGAGAAAAATAACTATTTTTTCTTTTCTTATAGGTGACCCGTCGCATTTTTGTACTACGTGCAATACTTCGTGAACTAAGGTTTGAAGGTTTTCACCTACATCTTCCTTCAGAAATATGGTTTTCTTTTTCCTGATGTATAGTCCACGTATAAATTTTGCTTGTTTAACTGCCATTTTTTGAGCTTTTTTCTTAGTGTAACCTTTCTTAACGTAGATGTTTGTTAAAATTTCAACAAAGTATTTTTCCGTAGAAATATAAACTTTTACTTCTGGTAGCTTTATTTTCAGAAAATTTTCTACTAGGTTTCTGGCTTTGTTAAATAATTTATGTAACTTGTCTGTGTACCAGTATTCAATCAATTAGATTCATCTCTATTAGGGAATGCATAATCCATTTGAAGTGCTCCTTTAATATTGGTTCGTATTTTTCAATTATTTCCGTTAATTTTTCTGGATCCGCTTTTTCTCGCCCTTCTATTATTGATTGAAAGTAACTGCCAATTTGCATAATTATGCTTTCCTTGTAAAACATGGCTAGATGTTTTGTTCTAGGGTTACTAGCTAGTTTATATTTTCCTCGATTAACTTTCTCAACGAACCCGTTTTCAATTAACATTTTTAAAACATTGTAAATTTGATTTCTACTTAACTTTGTTTTTTCAATAATTTCATCTACAGTTAGCTCGCCCCATATTGCGAGTAATTCAAGAATTTTATGTGTGGAAGGTATGCCTAAAATTTCGTGTACTGCCTTCAATTTTATCACACTTACATGGTACAATTTGTACTATATAAGTGTATTGATTTTCATTTAAAAGAAACCTATAAAAACGCAATTTAAATCTTGAACATAAGACTACAATTCTTCACAAAATTAACTATCCAAATAGTGCTTAGGGATTATAATGATCGCTATAATTGATTTTCATGGTCAATACGTACATGTTATAAGGAATCGTTTAGCTGAACTTGGCGTTGAAGCCATCAGCGTTAAAAATTTCGAAGAACTTGAAAAAATACCAAACCTTAAAGGAATTATTTTAAGCGGTGGACCCTACTCTGTTTACGAAGAGAAAGCTAAGAAAATCGATAAGAGAATTTTCGACTTAAAGGTACCTATCCTAGGAATTTGCTATGGCCATCAACTTATTGCTTATCTTTTAGGCGGAGAAGTTAAAAAAGGCACCCCCGAGTTTGGATTCACCCTATTCTATCCAAAAGAAGACGTTTTATTTGAAGGTTTAGGAGGAGAGGAAATTGTTTGGATGAGCCACCGCGACACAGTTTTCTCAATACCAAGTGGAGAAATCATAGGTTCAACTGAAAAATGTAAAATCGCAGCTTTCCGAGCAGGGAAAAACATTTACGGAGTACAGTTCCACCCAGAAGTCTCACACACCATCAATGGCTACATCATATTCAAAAATTTCGCTTTCAAAATATGTAGTGAAGAACCTAAAAAATGGGACGTAAGACAATACATAGATCAAATAACAGAAGAACTGCAGAGAACAGTTAAAGGACCAGCAATTCTAGCTTTGTCAGGTGGGGTAGATTCCACGACCTGCGCTGCATTAGCCCAGAAAGCTGGCATAGATGTGCACATAGTTTACATAGATCACGGATTCATGAGATATGAAGACGAGTGGGTAAAGGATACCGATCTCTTCGACGTAACCTATATCGACGCTTCAAAGGCCTTTTTTGAGGCCGTTAAAGACGTTTTAGATCCAGATGAGAGAAGAAGAATCATTGGAAAACTGTTCATAGAGTTTTTCGAAAAGGAAGCTAGAAAAATCGGTGCAAAATATTTGATTCAAGGAACAATTGCACCTGACGTAATTGAATCTACCCGCGGTGACGATGTCTCTGGGCCTGGGTTCATAAAGTTACATCATAATGTTGGAGGATTACCTGAAAAACTGGGTATGAAAGTTGTAGAGCCGCTTCGACCCTTATTCAAGTATCAGGTTAGAATATTGGCAAAAGAACTTGGATTACCTGATTTTATTGTGAATCGCCAGCCTTTCCCTGGACCTGGACTAGCTATTCGAATTCTAGGCAAAATAACTCAGCAGCGATTAAAAACTCTTAAGGAAATTACCGATGTGGTTAGTAAAACTCTTGGCAAATACAATTACTCACAGTATTTTGCCTCTTTAATACCGAATAGAGGAAACTTTGTGAAAAAGGGATTCTTATTTGATGTGCTAACGATTGGCGTGAAAGGTGATAGTAGAGTATTTGGAAAAATTCTAGGTATAGATGTAGATGATACATACTTTAACCTATTAAGATTGCAAAGCCACCTAACCAGTTTATATCCAGAGATAACTCGTGTCGTAACCAGAATTACCGGAGACTACGGTAAAGGGGATGCTGTAATTATTAGAGCTGTTTTAACAAAAGATTTTATGACTGCAACCCCAGCAAACGTACCGAGAAAAGATCTTGAAAAAATTGCGGAAATAGTGATGCAACAAAAAATTGTAAAGTATGTTGGCTATGAAATTACAACAAAACCTCCAAGCACAATAGAGTTAATATGACCAAAGTATTACTAAATACCGAGAATTTTTGGATTCAAAGATAATATTGCTTTGTACATCAAGGGAATTTAGTTCGTCTTTTTCTAAATTTATCTAATGATGTATAAACCTTTATACCTGCTTCTTTAGCGAGTTTTAGAGCTCTATCATCTACAAAGGGGGAAACTATCATAAGTTCTGGTTCAATATTGAAGACTCTCTTATATAATGAAGCAGTTTTAATGAAAGTGCCAACATCACCACGACTAACACTCGACTTCACTTCAATCAAAATATGTTTGGAATCAATAATAGCTAAATCGATATCAACCATACTAGGTCGACCAAAAACATAACCTTCAGAATCGTAGTAAGTCCATTTTTCGACTCTAACACCAAAATATTTTTCAAGCAGCGCACGGACACCTTCTCTGAAAGCATCCTCCGCATAGATCCCCCAGCGTGCACCTAAAGCTTGCAAATAATGTGCAAAATTTTCCATGCCAATATTGAAATCCTCGCGAAGAGCCTTGACCTCGTCCCAAAGCTTAGCCGTCTCGCGAGCAAAATCCTCCCGAAGCTTAACAGTCTCCTCGCGAAGAGCCTTGACCTCGTCCCAAAGCTTAGCCGTCTCGCGAGCAAAATCCTCCCGAAGCTTAACAGTCTCCTCGCGAAGAGCCTTGACCTCGTCCCAAAGCTTAGCCGTCTCGCGAGCAAAATCCTCCCGAAGCTTAACAGTCTCCTCGCGAAGAGCCTTGATTTCTCCCCACATTTTTATTGTTTCCCGGTTAAAATCCTCGCGAAGAGCCTTAATCTCACCGATTATTTTGTTTAGGTCGCCTCTTGCTGCAAAGGCTTCAGTTAATATACCTATGATTTGGGTTCGGAATAACGGATCCTCTAATAGTATTTTCGGTAGTTCTTCTTTAATTACACGTTTAACTTCGTTTTTTAATGCGGCCAAGAATCTGCACCTCAACAATCACTATTTTAATGTTAACAAACGTATATAAATGGAACTGTAATAAGTCGCGAATCTTATATGTGAATTGTACTGTTAATAAAAAATAGTTTAAAATTAAGCTTGTCTCCACGCTTTTGATGGTCAAAATAAAAGCAAACTAATATTTAACCTTTAGGGTTTTAAGGCGCCAGTTTATACCCGATTTTCCTGAGAAACTCCTTTCTTTCTTTAACATGTTCTTCTTCTTCAATCCCCTTGCTTCTAAATCCATCTATAACTCCTAGAAGAGCTCTGTTTCCATCTTCATCTTCGTAAACAATCACTTTAACCGGGTTTGCGGTGGCACAGTAAATTGTGCATACCTCTGGAACCCTTTTTATCGCATGAAGCACATTTATCGGATATGCGTTCCTAATGAAAACCAGAAACATGTGTCCAGCTCCTATGTTATAGGCGTTTTTAGCAGCTGCTTCAATAAGCTCTGGATCATTCCCCTCTCTTCTAACCAAACATGGACCAGAAGACTCGCAGAAACCTATTCCAAACTTTATGTTAGGGACACTGTTCACCATAGCCTCATACAAGTCTTCCACAGTCTTTATAAAATGTGAAGTACCAATTATAACGTTTGAATCTTTAGGCATATCCACCTTAATCTCCAACACCGGCATAGCTATCACCAAACATAAATCAAAACACCAAATATATAAGTCTAGCCAGTTTAAAATCAAGCCCCTACTTCAATGATCCTTTTAACAAGATTTTTAAAGCAAAAACAATCACCCAGATAGTTGCTGAACCCGCTGCCACCATTTCGGGTATAGCTATCGCACTTAGCGGGTACGTCCAAGTAACTATTGGTAAAATAACAATGTGGCAGCCAATAATAACAATACCAGCTGCAAAAGCAATGTATCCAAGCATTTTACAACCTTCCTTAAGCAAACCACACCCAACCATCATGGAAGAGACAGCAGTTAAACAAAAGAAAAGGAGAAAAAAGGAAATGAACTGCCAAAACATTCTCCTTCTCGGGAAAAACACTGATCAAAGCTAGAGAAACAGCAAACAGAAAAATTACAGCGTCATTTCTCCCTAAACGAGAATACGGAAGCATTTTTCTAAGAAGCAGGGAAAAAGGAACAAGAAGAAAACCAGCGACTACGAGGCCATAATTAAAAATGTATCCAGCCTCACCAATCCCTAAGTCACTTAAAGCATTTTTAGTCCAATCAAACCAAGGCGAAAAACAGATAGATAAACCTATAGCAAAATAAGCAACCGAAGACCCCAAATTCCAAAAAGTGCAATAACTCTGTCAACTCTCATAATCTTAAAAAACACCAAATAAATATATAAATTTTCAGAATCAACAAAAGCCTCGACGAAGCAAACATCTACATTGTTTTACACTTTTTGCATCTCCAAGGTCAACTTTTATTCCAAGGACTCTAACTCTTGCGTAGAGTTGCATATATGCTTCAAGTGGACAAATATGCTTACACCAACCTCTTGGAGGAAATATTAAACCTCAAATAGCAGCTAAGACAAGGAAAGCTCGACAATGCTATATGAAGAAATCTCATTTCCCGGAAGATTTCAACGGCTGCTATCAAACCTAGAATTAGAATTTTCACAACCGTAAACCTATTTTAAACTTAGGATTTCAGCAGGTATTTTCCATTTCCTCCTCCTATAGTCATAAAGATCAATAGGAAGCTTAAAAGTTATACCTGAAACATACCGGCCAAACCACAACCTGAAAGGCTTGCCAAAATATTTTTTCAAAACCTTAGCAAACCAAATACCCCCACCCTCAGGAAGAAAAACAATACTTAAAACCACATCTCCACGCTCACCTTGAAGCTTACTCGTAAAATGAAGCGGCAAATCATCCAGAGCCGCAATAAAAGCACGATAAACCTCATCATTCATCTCAGCCTTAAAAACAACGATCTCACTCAAACCAATATTAGAGGCATCAGCTCTTCTAACAATAATGCCACGAGACTTTAAATCCCTAAGCCTTTCAACCGCATTATTCATACTAATTTTCAAAGCTTCCCGAACACTACGAACATCCACAACCTGTTTCATCCAAACAAAATCCAAAATCTTCAAATCAACACTATCAAACCTCTCAGTCTTAACATCCTCAAATATAGGACCCTCAACACCTAAAATCTCATAGTACTCTCCTTCGAGCAAAACCTTTTTAAACCACAAAGCCCAAGCCTCCCACTCAATCCTCCAACCAACCTTGGGGACATAAAACCTAAACCCGTAATGCTTGTAAACTTCAAACCTCAAAAACCAATCAGCAAAATCCACAAACCCAAGCTTTCGAAGCCTATCTGCAAACTTTCCTAAATATCGCTCAAACCCATAAGGTGCGCAGAAAAACGTTATAACCGGCATATTACCGTCAACAGCCTCCAAAACACTGTAAAGAAAGGGACATTCATGAAGAACATCTAGAATGTAATCTCTATATTCAAATTTGGGTTGAAAAACGAAAACAAACGTTCTTAAGCCAATTTTAGGGAGAAAAACCGTAGGATAACTACGTAAAACATACAGAGACTTTAAACGGGAAACAACCCTAGAAACCTTCGAAACATGCCTACCAACCCTTTTAGCCAACTCCTGCCTAGACAAACCAGGGTTATTCAAAAAAACTTGAAGAACACCTCTCTCAAAATCATCCAAAACATAAGGGAAATTCGACATAAACTCTTCTAAAACCTCGACGTATTCTTCGAAACTCAAATCATAACGGTAAACATCAAGCTGTCGAAAAATCTTAAAAACTTCCTCCAAAAAACGGCCACCAGACAGTTTCTCAAAAATAGGAAAACCAAAAGGAGCATAATAAACAATATTCTTAACAAAAACCTTAGGACTAACCTTAAACCAAGTAGAAACCCAAAGCTTCTCCTCATCGCCGCGAAGCTGCAACCTAGCAAACTCCCAAGCTAAGTCACCAGCCTCCTCAACACCTTCCAAGCATTTAGGCATAAAAAGCCGAAAAGCCTCCCTAGCCAAAACACCCTTCAACAAACCTGCATCAACCAGCTCCCTAGAAACAAAAACAACATTATCTTCTCTGCGGACACCAAACCACCTACCACTCAAATCAAAACCAAAATCATCTAAACAAACCTCAGGAATATCACTTGGAACCTTAACATTCAAAACCCTAGCAGTAGACTTAACAAACCACTTAAAAACCTCATTCAAATCCATCTCAAACCCCTCAAAAACATCAATAACACATAACAAAATATTATGTAAATATAGCTAAAAATGTTACCAAACAACAACCTCTAACAAAAATCACACAAC
>JAGGSW010000136.1 GCA_021158895.1 Candidatus Odinarchaeota archaeon
TGTTTTTTATGTGTGTTTTGCATTTTTTGCATCGGTATCCTTGGTTTTTTCCTGCTGATTCCATGGTTTTTCCGCATTTTGGGCATTTTGGGTTTTTGTATATTATTTTTGGTGCTAGTTTTATGATTTCTATTTTTTCTAGGTTTAGTGTTGGGGGTGTGTTTGGTTTTGGTTTTATGGTTCCGTATGCTATTACTGTGTCTCCTGGGATTAGTTTTTTGATGATTTTTCTGAAGTTTCCTGTTGGTTCGTATGCTGCGAGGTGGATGGTTCCTGTTTGGTCTGCTGCTTTTACTATTACGTGTCCTCCAGGTATGGTTTTCGGGGTGTCTATGATTTTTACGAGGGTTTTTGTTGGTGTGTAGGGTTTTATGTCTTTTATTTTTTTGAGTTTTGTTTTGTTTAGGTGTTCGTCGGTTCCTTGGTTTGTTCGGTATATTACCCATCTTTCTATTGGTTCGTAGGATACTACGATTTTGTGTGCTAGTTTTACTATTTCTGGGGTTTCTCCTCTTATTCCGTAGAGTACTGGGTCTGGTCCTCGTGGTGTGATTAGTATTCTTTGTTCTTGGTGGTCTATGTTGTTGAAGGTTTCTGGGTGGGTTAGTTTGTCCATTAGGTATATGGATTGGGTGTCTACTGTTCTTGGTGTTCCCCAGTGTTCTGGGGTTCTGTAGGTGAGTAGTTCGTATGTGTGGTCGTTTTCTAGGGTGTTTCCTATGGCTGCTAGGGCTCCTATGATGCCTCTTCCTTTTTTGTAGGTTACTGTTTTTGCGTTGACTTTGTTTGCTGTTTTTATGGCTTCGTCGAGCGTTATGACGTCGGTTAAGGCTTTTTCTGCGAATGTTTTAAGTTGGGGTGGGACGGGTCCTTGGAGGAAGACTATTCCGGGGTGTGTTTTTTCACATTTGAAGTCGGAGTTTTCTTCTATTTCTTCGATGACTATTTCTTCGACTTTTTGTAGCATGTTTTCTTCTATTTTTATTCTTAGGCATACGGCGCCGTTTCCTCTTGTTTTGTAGGGTATGTCTGGGTTTAGTCTTATGAGGTTTGGGTAGTCGATGAATTGGGCTTTTGCTTCTTTTTCTAGTCTGTGGACTAGTCTGGCGCCTATGTAGGTTGTGCAGCCGCCTGTGAGCGAGTCTGTGTCGTCGAATCCGATGTTTAGCTGTATCATTGTGGTTCGACCTTTTGAAACTTGTTTAAGTGTTTAAGGGTGGTTTGATGTTATTGAAAGAAGGCATTAAAATTTAAACTTCATCTATCTTTTACTGATGTGGTATTTGGGTGTGTTGGGATGATTGTTTTGGGTGTTTGTGACGGTCATGATGCTGGGGCTGCGTTGGTTAAGGATGGGGTTGTGGTTGCTGCGGCTAGTGAGGAGAGGTTTACGCGTGTTAAGCATCAAAGAGGTGTTCCTAGAAATGCTATACATGAGGTTTTTCGCGTCACTGGGTTGAGTTTTGATGAGGTTGATTATGTTGCTGTTGGAGGTGTTTTTAGGAGGTTGAAGAGGGCTTTTCAATTGGAGGAATATCTTTTAAAGCTTTTCCCAGGGGTTCCTCAAATATATGTTGATCATCATTTGTGTCATGCTGCTTCAGCTTATAGGACGTGTGGTTGGGATCGTGCGCTTATTGTTACGATTGATGCTGCTGGGGACGGTTTGTCCGCTACAATTAGTCTTGGGAAAAGCGGTGAGATTGTTCCGCTTTATCAGTCTAGTGCTTATAATTCTGTGGGGGATTTTTTTGCTAGTATAACTGAGTTGCTTGGTTTTAGGCCGATGTCTGATGAGGCTAAGGTTGCGTGTATGGCTGCTCATGGTGATGCTTCGAAATGTTATGATGTTGTTAGAGATTTTATAGATTTAGATGTTAAGGGTTTGAGTTTTAGGAATAGGTTGGGTGTGGTTGGTGTTGAGGCTGTTAAATTGATGAGAGAGAAATTGGAGGGTTTTTCTTCGTTTGATATTGCTGCTGCGGCTCAGAGAAGGCTTGAGGAATTGGTTTTGAGTCTTTTGGGGAGGGTGGTTGATGAGGTTGGTGAGAGGAGGATTGTTTTTGCAGGTGGGATTGCGGCGAATGTTCATTTGAATATGAGGATTAAGAAGGAGGTTTCAAGGGATTTGTATGTTTTTCCTCATATGGGTGATGGTGGTCTTTGTGTTGGTGCTGCGCTTGAGGTTTGGGCTAGGATGAGGCTTGTGGACGGTAAGGATGCCAAGCCGAGACAGTTGGAGCATGTTTTTCTTGGCCCGGAGTATGGTGATGAAAGTATAAGGGAGGCTTTCAAAAGGTATGGGGTGGAGGGTAAAGTTGAGTTTTATGATGATATTGATGGGGTTGTTGCGGATTTGCTTTTGAAGGGTTTTGTTGTTGGGAGGTTTTCCGGTAGGATGGAGTTTGGTCCACGGGCTCTTGGAAATAGAAGTGTGTTGGCGTTGCCAACTGATAAGAGGGTTGTGGGGGATCTTAATAGGAGGAAGGGGCGTCCGTGGTGGCAGCCTTTTGCTCCAACTATTTTGTATGAGAGGGTTGAGGACTATTTGGTTGATGGTTGTTATGCTCCTTTTATGACTATTGCTTTTAGAGTTACTGAGAGGGGGTTGGAGGAGATTCCCGCGGTTGTTCATGTTGATGGGACTACTAGGCCTCAAACTGTTAAGAGGGGTGAGTGTCCGGAGTATAGACGTATTATTGAGATTGTTGAGAAGGAGGTTGGTGTTGGTGCTGTTTTGAATACTTCGATGAATATTCATGGGGAGCCTATTGTGTGTTCTCCTTCGGATGCGATTAAAACTTTTAAGAGGGGTTTGATGGATTATTTGGCGATTGGTAACTATTTGTTGAGGAAGTAGAGGTTTATTTTGAGGCGCCTTGTATTACGAGCATAGTCATTGTTTCTTCTATTTCCTCTATGCTTCTTCTTATTTTTTGGCTGACGATTTCTTGCAGGTTTTCTAGGTTTTCAACAGAGAGTTTGGCAACGATATCATATGTGCCTAGTACTATGTATGCTTCTTTTACTCCTTCGATTTCTAAAATTTTTCTGAGGGCTTTTTCCTCTAGACCGGCCTTAGTTTTTATGAGGACGAAAGCTGTTGGCAAAGATTTCCCTCCTATATATTTTATCGATGGAATTTTAAATTAATCTTTCTAACATGTAGTGGAAATGGAGGAAAAGAAAACGAACATTAAGCTATATGTGTATCACGAGAGGCAATGTGACCCTAAGAAATGTACAGCGTTAAAATTACATAGGCATAGGAAAGTTAAGGTGATTTACAGTTTAAAATATGTTCCAAAGGGAGCGGTGATACTTAACCCCCTTGTCTCACATGTCTTTTCTCCTTTGGACAAAGAACTGGTGTTAAAAAGTGGTATTGTTGCGGTTGACTGTTCATGGAAAAAAATTGAGGAAGGTTTTCCTAAGCAGTTTCAAAAAAGAGGGAGGATTTTGCCGGCTTTAGTGGCTGTAAACCCCGTGAACTACGGTAAAATAGGGATGTTAAGTACGGCGGAGGCTTTGGCTGCAGCTCTCTACGTAGTGGGATTTGAATCGCAGGCAAGAGATGTACTTTCAATTTTTAAGTGGGGGGAGCATTTTTTCGAGTTAAATAAAGCTTTTCTTGAAGCTTATCGAGACTCGAAGTCCCCTGAAGAAGTAATAGAAAAACAAAGAGAGTTACTAAAGGAAATATATAAATTAAATATTTAATCACGTAATTTGCAAGTTGTCACTAACCGTTCTTGGCTAAACTTATGACGGTGACTAGAATCATTGTAATGTTTCACTCTACACGGTGTTGAAGTTTAGGAAGTGACTTTATGTTAAGTAACGTTCTTAAAATAAGGGTGTCTCTTGGAACTGCAGCGTTACTCAAATTAACACGTATTAAGTTGTTAGCTTACCCGACAACTGCGTACCTTATGACATATACATCGGGGAGATGTGTAGCGAATTGTGCGTTCTGCCCTCAGGCAAGAGAAAGCAAATCTGACTTAAAACTATTATCTAGAATATCTTGGCCTATCTATTCTTTTAATCAAGTTTGTGAAGCGTTGGAAAACGGTAAGATGAGAAGGATTTGTATTCAAACTATAAATTACCCTGGTCTTTTTGAAGATCTTCAAGTAATTATCGATCAAATACGCAGGGCAGCGCCTCAAATACCAGTTTCGCTGCCAATACATCCAATAAGTGAAGAAAAAATGAGGTTTCTAAGGGATTTAGGAGTGGAGCGATTAAGTATACCTTTTGACGCTGCAACACCTCAAATATTCGATGAAATTAAGGGTAAATTTGTGAGGGGGCCATACAGATGGGAGAACCATATGAAAGCTATAAAAAGAGCAATTAAAATATTTGGTGATGGTAAGGTTTCAACTCACCTCATTATTGGATTAGGTGAAACTGAGGAAGAGGCTGTCAACTTTATACAAGAGTTTTCTGATCTTAATGTTACTGTTGGACTTTTTGCCTTTACACCTATTGCAGGAACAAAACTGGAAAAACTCCCTCCTCCTCCAATAGGTAAATATAGGAGAATACAGCTTGCAAGATACCTTATTCAGAATGAAATAGTAAGAAAAGAAGATATGAGTTTTGAGAAAGGGAAAATAGTAGGTTTCGGACTGTCCAACAGGGAGTTGGAAAGGATTATTGAGAGTGGTCAACCTTTTAGAACAAGCGGCTGCCCAAACTGCAACAGACCTTTTTACAACGAGTCTCCAAGAGGCCCCATCTACAATTACCCGTGGAAACCATCCAAAAAAGAGGTAGAAAAAATTAAGAAAGAACTAGATTCCCTGTGATCCCGAAGGCAAGTAGAGGTTTAAACATGGAAATTGCTCAACATGACTTGAAACTTGAGGAGATAGAGAGTTTGCTTAAAGAAGTAGATGAGAAGGAAGTATTTGATCAACTCGTAAATACAGCTGGGGAAATATCAGATAGAAATTTTCGGAGGACTGTGCACTGCTATTTTCCCGGCGGAAAGTTTCCACCTGTATCAATAACTGGTACTTGGTGTGCTTTAAACTGCAAACATTGCGAAAAACACTATTTAAAACACATGATACCTGCACCAACGCCATCAAAGCTTCTTGAAATCTGTTTAAAACTACATGAAAAAGGTGCAAGGGGAGTTCTAATAAGTGGAGGGTACACAAAAAACGGGTATGTTCCACTTGAAAATTTTGTAGACGTATTGAAACAGGTGAAACGTGAAACAAATCTAATAATAAATGTTCACACTGGGCTAATACCATTAAAGTTAGCGGAAAAACTTGCAAAAGCAGAAATAGACTACGTATCCATAGACATCGTCGGGGACATATCAACAATAAAAGAAATTTACCAAATTAATAAAACTCCAAAAGACTATCAAAAAACACTCAAAAACCTGGAAGAAGCAGGAATAAAAAGAATAGCCCCACACATCTGCATAGGACTACACTACGGCAAAATAAAGCACGAATTAAACGCACTAAAAATAATATCAACAATAAAGCCCTCAACAATAGTTCTCATCGCCCTAAAACCAACACCAAAAACCCCCCTACAAAACATACAGCCACCAACACCACAAACAATAGCAGCAATAACAGCCATAACACGAATACTTTTCCCAAAAACACCAATAGCCCTCGGATGCATGATACCAGGAGGCAAACAAAAAACAAAAGCACAAATATTAGCAGTAAAAGCAGGAGCAAACAAACTAACAACACCAACACACCAAACACAAAAACAACTCACAAAACAAAAATACAAACTAAAACATCACGAAACATGCTGCGTAGTACAATTTTAACAAGACAAATCGGAGCCGGGTGGGGCGAGTAGGCCCCCTTTTGTTTCGGCACCCCCGTCACCGGGAAATGCCCAAGCGGCATTAAACTAAGCGCCCAACCCGCCGGTCATCCGGCTCGGAGCAAACCTCCCGGCCTATTTGGGCTTGCTCCGCGGCGCCGGGCCGTTTCAACGATCCCACACGGCTCCTCAACGGGTTAACTCGGACCCCGTCGCCGGGATCCTTCTCGAGCCACAAATTTGACGGCTCTCACCGCTTCATCGTCATCTGCACGTGTGGACGTGTCGTTTCTGTTCCCGGAGCAAGCCTCTCGGCTTGTGGTTTACACCACGCCGCAACTCCGAGGGAGGGGGGACCTTCCTCAGCGCCTCGGAAACAATCCGAGGCACCGACAGCCGCTCTGCCCCTCCCGGCTCCAAATAAAATATAATTAAAATACCTATATTTAACCTTCCTTACTCAACAACCAAAAGTTAGACATTAAGGTCGTGCATAGGTGATACGCTAGCCAGCTGAGATTTCACCTAGGTAAGTCCCCTTTTCAGACCCGGCACGCTCGGGCGATTGGGACCCGCAGGCTGAACCGGTCGGCCGAAGCCTTCCGGCTTACACCCCGGTCCCATCAACCCCGTCTTCTACGGGAGCCCTCGTCCTTGGCCGAGGCCTGTCGCCAGGTCTCACGCCAAGGAATGGCC
>JAGGSW010000092.1 GCA_021158895.1 Candidatus Odinarchaeota archaeon
TTACTACATTACTGATTTCTTCTTTAATATCTGTATTTTGCTCGAGTAGATAGCCTACATCTTTAACTTTGAAGGGAATTTCAGCAAGGGTTGATATAATGCCGTATATTGATTGTTTTGCTACGTTTTCATTTGAGCCGCCGCTTAAAAGAACTATGAGTTTTCCGTCGCATATCTTCTTAGATGTTTTCACCAGGGTTTTGGCTATTTTTGTGAATCCAGGTACTGTTAGTTGCCATGCGCCGTAGTCTTGGTGGTGGGCGTCGTGTCCGAATTCCCATATAAGTAGTTCTGGGCCGAAATTTTCTGCAATTGGTTCTAAAAGTTTCTCTACTGCGTAGAGTACGTGTTCATCCCTACTTTCCGAGGGAAGTGGAACACTAACAGAGTTTTTCCCAAATTTTGGATCTAGGGGCCCTCCGCCGTGAAACTCCAAGTGGAAGACATTTTCATCGTTTTCGAAGATTTCCCATGTTCCGTCTCCAAAATGTGGATCTGTATCAACAATTAAAAATTTCTTGACTTTATGTTTTTCTTTTAGGGTTTCTACGAGGACTGCTGCGTTGTTTATGTAGCAGAAGCCCCAGAAAAAGTCTTTTGATGCATGGTGTCCTGCAGCTGCTGTAAAGGCGAAAGCGTTGTTTATTTCTCCTTTCCATATGAGTTCTCCTGCTAGGGCACATCCTCCAGCTGTTAGTTTTGCTATTTCATAGTATCCGGTTGCTTTAACTTTTACTAACATGTCTTTTGTATGTATTTTTTGGATGATTTCTTCAGAAGCAGGTATTGGCTCATATAATTTGATGTTAGGGTTTTCAAAAATTTTCATGGTTTTAAGGTAGTTAAATGCTGGTTTTAACCTCTCTTTTAAAAGCATGTGTCCCTCTTCGGGATAACGGTCACTCCATATTATTCCCGTGGCCATGAGAAACACCGTTCATTCTTCTTCCTCGCTCATTGTTAAGCTTGAACCTATTAAGGCTGCTATTAAAACCGCTGCGGCTGCAAACCCCCAGTCATAGTGAACTGGAACTGTTGCGATATCATACATCGCGTTAAGTGCTGTTGGTAAGGCTAGTATAACTAGTATAGCTAAGCCAATGTTTATTAGACTTATTAGTAGTGCTCTGGCATAGCTTTTTGCTATAGCTCCTCCTGCGAAGCCAGCTACTCCCCAAGCTACGATTGGAGTATATTCTTCATTCATGAATTGAGAGAAAGGGGTTAACAATAGAGGCATAACTTTTTCTGCTATACTTTGTAGTGTTGAGATGTCGCTTAGATTTGGTAATCCCATAGTTTGATAAAATTTCTCGAAATACATTATTGTGCATGCAAAGATGAATGTTAAGACGGCGCCAATAATAGTTCTTTTCACCTTTAAACCTCCAGTACACTAGGCACTAGATACTAAAATATTTCCTAATCATTAATTTAAATGGTGAGGTTTAAAATGGAAGACTTGTTAAAGGCTGTTGCGGACATTCTAAGAAGTTCTAAAAATGCTGTTGCGTTAACGGGTGCTGGAATATCTGCTGAAAGCGGTATACCTACTTTTAGGGGTAAAGATGGACTTTGGAAAAAATATAGAGTGGAAGATTTAGCTACTCCATTTGCTTTTCAAAGAAATCCTAAACTTGTTTGGGAATGGTATGTTTGGAGAATGAACATTATTAGTAAAGCTAAACCTAACCCGGCGCACATAGCTTTAGCGGAAATGGAGAAAGAAGGTATAATAAAGGCTGTTATAACTCAGAACGTAGATGGTTTACATTTTAGAGCTGGATCAAAAAACGTTATAGAACTTCACGGCAATATTTGGAGAATAAGATGTGTTAATTGCAATTGGAAGACTGTGCTAAGTTCTCCTCCAACCCAAATACCCCCTATATGTGAGAAGTGTGGAGGTTTAATGCGACCAGACGTGGTATGGTTTTATGAATCTTTACCGCAAGAAGCGTTGAATAAAGCGTTCAAACTTGCTGCTCAAAGCGATATAATGCTAATAATAGGTACTAGTGGGGTTGTTCAACCAGCAGCATCACTACCATTAATAACAAAAGACCACGGAGGGATCTTAGTTGAAATAAATGTTGCAGATACTCCTCTAACTCCAGTTTGCCACTACTCGCTGAAAGGGAAGGCTGGTGAAATTTTACCAAGAATCTACGAACATTTAAAGGAGAAATCTGAGTAACATTCAATATCCTTAGGAATTTAAGTCGAACGTTCATGTATACTTTATTAGAGGGAATGTGAAGTTAAACCACAAATTTCTATCTGTGTTTGAGTGCTTCTTTGACCTCTTTCTGGAAATTTTCTTTGTCCATGAAAAATGATTTAATGGGCTTACCGTTTACTATGCAGAAGGAAATTTTGCCTCTTTTTTCTACTTCTTCAAGTTCTTCGAACTGATTTATTATCCTGATGGGGACTTCCGGTGCAACTTCTTTAACTAGTTCTTTCTTTTTCTCTAAGAAGTACATGCAGAAGGGACATGATGGGTCGTAGAAAATTAATATTTTTCCTTTGTCCTCTTCTTGTGGAATGTATTCTTTACTCTTGGGAATGTATACAAATCCTTCTTTTAATGGATAGTAAAGCAGAAATGGTTCGTCTTTACTTACCTGTTTGAGTCCCATTTTTCTGTAGAATTCACGTTGAGGGTATAGTCCAGGTACTTCAAATGCCCACGTTACAAGTGCGAATGGGGTATCGTTATTGAAATAGGGTTTTGGTTTTCTCATATCATCCAAGAGGGATTTTAACAAGGTTTTCCCTATTCCTTTTCTGAGATTTTCCTTGTTTGGAACAAAAACACAGGTTATTTCGACAAGTTTTTTCATCAGGTTTAGGCTGATATTGTATCATACCTACAGGCTTAGAGTTTAGGTAAGCTAACTTAGCAATACCTCCATATTTTTCTAGGACTTTGTTTGCCCATCTCCTTTTTACCTTTACACCCCCGATGAAAAACGGATCATCTTTTTATCGGGTGGTACGCAGAGATATATTAAATCTTCTACATTTTCTTTATTAACATCTTTTATTTCTAATTTTTCCACGTCCATGCACCTTATTTTAGCATAAAGCGGCTAAAATTATGTCTCAGATTTAAATCAGATTGTTTAATTAGGTTTTTATATTATTATGTCGGTTCGACCGTTATTTTATTTCTCTTTCATCAATTATTTAACAGTTGTTACGTATCTTCAATCTTTAAAACTTCGATAATTAAAATTGTATTTGGTGAGTTAGGTTAGTGTTTTTAATATTATTTGTGTGTATATTTTTGCCAGTTTAACTAAACTGTCTATTTCCACATATTCGTCGGCTTTGTGGGCGTTGTCTTCTGGCCCAGGACCTAGTATAACTGTCGGTATTCCTGCTTTAACGAAGAATCTTCCGTCGGTTGCTCCAAACATTCCTCCAATCTTTGGTTCCATGTCTAAGGCTTCTTTAAAAGCTTTACATGTAAGTCTTACAATTTCAGAATCTTTGTCCAACTCGAAAGGATCTGCTGTAGCAATCACTTGAAAATCAAATTTTGCGCCATAAATCTCTTCAAAAGTTTTTAGAGCATTCCTAATTTTTTCTTCCACTGTTTCAAACGAAAGTGATGGAGGTGTTCTTATGTCTATGGTTGCTTCGCACTCTGGGGCAACGATATTTGTTTTAACTCCTCCCTTGATGAGCCCTATATTAAATGTATGATAACCTAAGAACTCATGGGGTTCATAGTCGTATTTTATGTCTTTTATGGCTAGAAGGGCTTTTGTAAGAACTTCTATTGCGTTTATTCCAAGGTGAGGTGTTGACGCATGTGCTGCTTCACCTATGCATTTTATTTTGAACCATATTAGTCCTCTTTCAGCAATACGTATCTCAAGGTCGCTTGGCTCACTAACATACGCATAATCGGCTTTAATACCGTCTTTCACCAATTTTATTGCCCCGTCTCCACCTGTTTCCTCAGCTATAACAGCAGTATACAGAAGTCTTCCTTTAAATTCATGTCCACTATCAATTACAGCTTTAATTGCACCTAGTGTTGCTGCAAGACCTCCAAGCATGTCTACAGCTCCTCGACCATAAACTTTACCATCTTTCATTATTCCTTCAAATGGATCCATTGTCCAGTTTGGCCCAGGTGGAACAACATCTGTATGTCCATTAAATAGCAGAATTGTTCCTTTACCCTCCTCTCCCCCAAACGTTCCTATCACATTCGGTCTTTTTGGTTTTATGTAGTCTAAAGTGGTTTTTGCACCAAGTTTTTCAAGTTCTTCCTTAATTATGAGCGCGGCCTCTTCTTCTTGTCCGGGGGGATTTACGGGTTTAGTTTTGATTAGATTTCTTAAAATTTCAACGATATATTTCTTATTTATGGTTAGTGAAGTTTCATTGACCATTAAACTCCCTCCTAACCGTAGGTGACGTGTCAGCGCTTTTGTTGAGTTAAAGTTGCTTCACATGTATATATAAAAATGGTGTTTAATATGTTTGTACTTGAATTGCAATCTTATGATTTTGTTTCTTTGCTTTTGTTCATGTATTTTTGTTTTCTTTGTTTTTGTCTCTTAGCTTTGAAGAGTGAAGATCGAGTTGGTGATTTGTATATCTTTTTGCATGTTGATTTTACATAGTATAACTTGTTGTTTGTCAAAATCCACAACACTTTTCGAAAATAAATAGAATATCCTTAAAATATATTTACAGAAATTTTAATATAGATCTTTTACAAGTTTTCAACACGGGTGTTAACTATGACAAAAAGCTGGCTGAATGCTAAATCAACAACTGGCACAAGAACGAGAGTAGCTGACATTTCACCCCTCAGCGGAATGTGCCCAATCTGTATAAAAGAATGCCCAGTTCTCTGCGAAATTGGAAAATCTGCTTTTAGAGGAAGAGAAGTTCTATATCCATCTCCAGAGTATTTTGGCGACAGCACGGCTGCAGCAAATAAGGACTTTGGTCTAGACTGGTCTCATTTACAGATAATGGTTGAAGTAAGAGGAGCAAAAGGAATTGAAGCCAATTCTGATGTCGCAATATTCCCAAACGTTAGCATTGAGACAAGCCTCGGAGGAATACCACTTAAAGTACCTGTACTCATAGCAGCTCTAGGCTCAACATACGTAGCAAAAAGAAATTGGGATGGACTAGCAATAGGTGCAGCAATCTCAGGAACAATTCAGACAGTCGGAGAAAACGTTTGTGGAATGGATCCAGAAGCACAAATTACCAATGGCAAAGTGACATATTCAAAAGACCTTGAATACAGAGTAAAAACATACAAGGAATGGTGGGATGGAAAACACGGCGATATTGTAGTCCAAACAAACGTTGAAGACCAAAGACTAGGCGTAGACGTTTACGCGATTTCCAAACTAGAAGTCAATGTAATTGAAAGAAAATGGGGACAAGGTGCCAAGGCTATTGGTGGAGAAGTCAGAATTAGCGATTTAAACAAAGCTATTATGCTTAAAAAACGTGGATACATCGTAATTCCAGACCCAGAAGACCCTGTAGTACAAGAAGCATTTAAAGACGGTATAATTAAGACGTTCGAAAGACACAGCAGAGTTGGTATGCCAACTCTAAAAGACTTTGTCGAAGACATCGAGTGGTTAAGAGAGCAAGGAGCAAAGAAAGTATTCTTAAAGACCGGTGCATACAGACCTGAAGTAGTTGCATGGACCTTGAAAGTCGCTTCAGAAGCAAAAATAGATGCTGTAACCTTTGACGGTGCTGGCGGTGGAACTGGTATGAGTCCAGTACCAATGATGGACGAATGTGCAACACCAACAGTCTACTTGGAAGCTCAAGTATTAAAGTGTCTTGAAATCTTAAAGAAGAAAGGCAAACACATACCTGACATAGCTATGGCAGGCGGATTCATAAATGAAACACAAATATTCAAAGCAATCGCAATGAGCAACTTTGGCGACGGACCTTATGTGAAAGCCATCTCAATGGCTAGAGCACCTATAACAGCAGTAATGAAAGCCACATACTTCACCGAACTTGCCAAAGAAGGAAAATTACCAAGCACATTCGCAAAACTATATGGCGACACTCCTGAGAAGTTCTTCGCAGTTATTCCAGAACTTAAGAAACGATTTGGCGATGACTGGAAGAAACTACCTCCAGGTGCAATTGGATTATACTCATACTTCGTGGACAGAATTGGCACAGGTCTTCGACAATTAATGGCTGGAGCCAGAAAATGGAAGCTTGAACTACTGGACAGAAAAGACCTAGCGTCCTTAACAGAAAGAGCAAGAAGAGTTACTGGCATTCCAACAATTGACGAACTTGCTGAAGAAGAAATTGAAAGAATACTTGCAGATTAATATTTTAAACTATAATTTCTTTTATTTTACGCATTTTGTTTTTCTACTTACGTTTTGATTACTTAGATTTCAAGTTTATTGATTTTATCGGAATATTAAATTTAAATAGCTTATCGAGAT
>JAGGSW010000141.1 GCA_021158895.1 Candidatus Odinarchaeota archaeon
ATATTATACGAATAAATTAAGCATTCCTGTAATTGATGAATTATAGTGTTTTACTAAGTTATCTTCACGACGAAAGTCTTTGGCTGTAAAAAGTTTAATATACTGAAGTACAGTTTTTATAGCGTTAATTTTTAGGGCAAATTGCTGTGCACGTCTTATATTCCTTAAAATATATCCATTATTCATAATTTCTTCAATAGCTTCAAGTAAGGTTTTTAGGTTTAAATTTTCCTGTTGAATTACTTTTGCAATTCCCATTTTCTGAGCTGATTTAGCATTTCCTTGATGTTCGCTATGAGCTGGTGTTGGAACCAGTATTAGTGGTTTTCCAAAGTATATTGCTTCGGCTACAGTGTTATGTCCTGCTCTGGAGATAATGATGTCGCAGGCTTTTAACAGTATATATCTGTCTTTAAACCAGTTATAGACATGTAGGTTTTCCTTTTTGTAAGCTATTTCAGGTTTATTTGGATATCCTCTTGTAAAAACAATCTGGTAATTGTCAGGGAATTTCTTAAAAACTCTTTCCAGTATGGTATTAATTAAATATTTCTCCTTTTTAGTTCCTCCCATCCCTGCGTAGATTAATGGTTTATTTTTATTAAAACCTAGTTTTGCTTTCAGCTCTTGGGATGGAGGAAGTTCTTCTGGTCTTTTGCTTATTATGGGTCCTATTAGCTTGGCTTTATTTTCAAGGATTTTTTTCGGGATCTTTAAATTTTCTTTGGCTATTGTATAAGGAGGGGGAAAGTCTGGAATGAGAATAATATTTGCAAGAGACCACCAGGGGTAAAGTGTGTACATTATGATGAATTCTCCAAAGTGTTTTAATTTTTGTTCCAGTTTCGAGAGAGTTCTGCGGTGAGGAATCAACATTTTAAGTTGGTGTAAAAGTAATATTGATGGTTTTCCAAGAAGACGACAAGCTATCAGAGGAGAGAGCCTTGAGTCAGAAACCACAATATCTGGATTAAAAGTTTTTAATAATTTTATTTCAGCCGTTATTTGTCTCAAAAAAGTGTGGACATGTTTTGTAACTTTCGTTGCTGTTCTTTTAAGGTCTACAGCACCGTCTTTGTTTTCTTCGAACCTTATTTCTGGCACTTTGACTGTGGGTACATTTTCTGTTCTAAGAAAATCTACTGCATCCCCATATGTAGAAAATAATATTTTTCCTTTCTTTTTTATGATTTCTTTTGCTATTGGTAGACATCGTCCAGCATGACCAAGTGCAACACCGCATGGAGTAAAGTATACTTTCATGGCGATCCCGTTATTTTACTTATGAAATTTCTTTACGTTTTACAGGTCCACGAGGTGATATTTCCTCGAAAATTTCTGCTTGAAATGAATAAACTTTTACACCTCTCTCCAGCCAACAGTCTGGAGGAAGCCCTGCTTTCATGCAACAGTGACTTAGAAACTCCTCTTCATTCCATTTCCATTCAACAGGGACTTGTGGAAGTAGAAGACCCTTGAAGAACCCAGACTCAATTATTAAACCATCTCTGCCTATTTTAATTTTTTTAGGGTATTCCTTTGGGTCATCTACTTCGATGAGTTTAGGTGGGGTTAAAACACTTACTTCGACAAGTATCTTGTCCAATTCAGTTTCGGTTACAGGTAGAAATCTAGGATCGTTTACAGCGGCTTGTATAGCAGCATCTATTGTGGCTTCCACAAGGGGTAGTGTTGGATAAGGATAACCAATACATCCTCTTAACGTGGTCTTGTGTGCCTCCGCCTCTACAATCTTATTTAATGTTACAAAGACACCTGCTTTTTGTTTTAGCTTTTCAGGCGTGTCTTCTGGTACGTTTATTCTCCTTTTCTCTTTCACGTAGGTTTCCATGCTCTTTCTCGCTAGCCTTACTAAGAATTCACCTTCCTCTAATGAATAGACATACAAAGCTCTAGCCTCCAACTCTCATTAATTATTGAGCATTATCAAAAGTGCTAATGTGACTTGTTTTTACTTTTTCTTTTACTCTCTCAAGAGTTTTTATCATGTTATTCCACATACGGCCCTTCCAATAGGTTTTGCGACAGTTCTTACATACCCAAAAGTCTTTATAAACTTTTAATGTAGTTTCTGGAATATCTAGTTTAAGTTTTTTGGCTTCATCAACTGGTATATGTTGCATTTCACCGTTACATTCAGGACACCTGGACAATTCTGGATTTATTTTAGGCAAAATGCCAAAGCACTTAATAATATGAGCCAACATGGTTTCAAAATCGTTGCCTTCAACAAGTAACGCTTTGATTCCGCTTTTTAAAGCATGTCTGTAAAGTTCTACATCTTTGGTTAACAATACTCTTTCTTCCTTTTCTGCTAACTTGACTAGCTCTTCGTCGGTACTCAAGCTGCTGTATAAAGTGTCATAGCCTAATAGTCTGAGCCATCTTGCAATTCTCCCCAACATACCATCACATAGGAATTTTACCATGAAGAATACCTCTCGATAATTTTTCCACTTCCAGTAGAAACCAAAATTTCATCATCCTTCATAACCATGATACCATTTACGATGGTTGCAACGACCTTGGCCTCAACTTTCCAGCCCGCAAAGGGGGAGTATTTTGCTTTAGAAAGAAATAATTCCGGTCTTATATGATATTCTTTCTTCATATCGACTAAAATTAGGTCAGCGTCAAAACCCTCAGCTATTTCTCCTTTATTTTTTATGTCAAATATTTTTGCTGGATTATACGATGTCAGGGAAACAAGAGTATCCAATCGTATTTTTCCACGTCTAACCATTGTTAACATAAGAGGGAGCATTGTTTCAAAGCCCGGAATACCCGGAGGCGCCTCTAAAAATCCTTTTTCCTTTTCCTCGACTGAGTGAGGCGCATGGTCTGTTGCAATTACATCTACAGTTCCATTTCTTAAACCCTCCCAGAGAATTTCTATGTCCTGTTGTGTGCGCAGCGGAGGCAACGTTTTTGCATATGCCCCCCAGTGCTCAAAGTCGCTTGTTTTTAAAAAAAGGTGGTGAGGTGTTACCTCACATGTAACATTCAAGTTCCTTTCCTTCGCGTTTTGAATGGCCCTGAGAGCATCAGATGTCGATACATGACAGACATGTAATCGTGTCCCAGTTTTTCCGATTATTTTTAAACATCTTTCAACTGCTATTTTCTCTCCCTCTGGCGTATAAGTTTTCAAAAACACATCGAGGGAAGAAAGATTTTCATTTCTTAAAAGAGAAAGATTTTTTTCAATGGTGGTTTTGTCATCGGGGTGAACAGCTAATATCGTATTCCATTTGGCTATTTCCGAAAAGTATTTTGTTAGTTCTTCATCATTTTCAACATCTATTTCTGTTATGGGATGGTGAAGGTATAATTTGAAGCCAAAGATACCCTCTCTGACCAGTAGATAAATTTCATCGATGCTTGAAGGAATGGCAGCATAAAAGCCAACATTAACTACTATTTTCCTCTTAGCGATTCTTTTTCTTTCTTTAAGGATGGTAATGTTTGTAGTTGGAGGTAGAGAATTAGGCATATCTAGAACTGTTGTTATCCCGCCTCTTGCGGCCGAACAAGTGCCTGTATAGAAATCCTCTTTATAAGATAATTTGAAATCTCTTAGATGAGCATGTACATCGATACAACCTGGTAATACTAAATGTTTCTTTGCGTCCATTTTATGATCTGATTGAATCAACGAGGTATCTTTTGTAATTTTTACTATTTTACCGTGGTCTATGACTATTCCACCTTCTACAATTTTGCCTTTAAGATATATTTTGGCATTCTTAATGCAACAATCAAATGGCACCAATTACACCTACCTATCAGCACTATTATGCTCAACGCATCTAAGGGTAAATTTCGGCTAGTTTAATGGAATAAATTAGTTAACTTGTATTTTCTTCTAGTATTTCTCCAGTACCGCTTGGTATTAGTCTTTGTATGTCATCGACCAAAACTGTTTTTTCAGCTATTCTTCTTTCGTCTTCGGGTAATTTCTTTAACAAGCAAGATTTAATCATTTTACTTAGTTTTCCACTGGGAATCTTTCCGGGGATAATAACCACAAAATTATCTGTTTGACTTTTTATAGCAGATAATGGACCTGCTATTGGAATGTAGTACTCTTTCTCTTTAATAAGACCTATGGCTAATTGCAGGGGTATGTTTTTTAGATAATTCCTTTTCCCCCTTATAATAGCTGCTCCATGCCTTAAATACTGACCTGAGGGGGGAGATAGAGATACTTGATCAGCGGTTACCCAATAAGCATCTGCTGCTCCCAGCCCCATTTTCCAAGCCCTTGAATATGAAACTGCAAATTGAGCTGCTTCTTTAATTGTTGTCTCCGTTATGTTCCGCTCATTAACCTTTATAACAACATGAGGAGCCCCTTCTATGTCTGCATGGATAAGAATATCATTTTTGCCTAGATATTTTTTAATTATCTCCTCATTTTGCTTAGCATCTCTTCCACCAATAACTAAAAGTCCATCGGATGATATAAACCATCTGAACTTTTCATACCACTTCTTTTCTCTTCTTTTTGTAAGTACGATCTCTTCTTTTTTCTCTAATCTTATCGTTTTTCTTTCTAACAGATCATTTAGTTCCTTTTTTGTCCTTTCGATGGCTATTTTTAAGCCTTTTATCTTATTTGCTGCCTTCTTCGCACGTTCATAATATTCAGATGCATTTTGTACGGCAGTTTTCCTAAAATCTAAAGTGACCTCCTCTCCATCAAGTATTAGGATGATTGTTCCATTTTTTGGATCCAGTTTTTTAATCATTTGCGCAGATGAAAATCCGTATTTTTTCCCTTCTTCTATTTTTTTAGTGATATCTTCCCACGTGTATCCCTTTCTCCTAGCATCCAGAACTGTGGAAATAATTTCTTCTATTTCCCTTAGATGTGTATAAATTAGATCCCCTTTTCTTTTTGACTCTTCTTGAGTGACTAGTAGTTTTTTCAAGTTTTCCTCCTGTATCTTTAGTCTTCTTTGCAATTTATTTATTGCTTCGTCTTCGGGTTTTATCTTTTCTTTTACTAAGGTTTCTGTCTCAAATTTGGTAAAGAATTCGTCAGCTGCTTCGTTAAAGGAATTAAAAATCTTATAGGGATACTTCTCGTACTTTTTTAGCTTTATAGGCTCAATGCTTTGTGGTTTTTGCTCGCTTTCATCAAAAAACATTATAGGAGTTATATTACCATGTAATATTTCCTCTATTAGCTCTTTAATTTTATTTAAAATGTTTTCTAATTGTTTTTTTTGAATATTCTTTGCTGGGGTATTTTTATCTATATTTAATTGAAGACATGTGTCCTCTATAATTGTTGGATCAACGTTGATTAGGGAAATGAGTGTTCTAACAATGTCTTTCTGGGAAATAGAAACAAGTTTCCATAATTCGTCTATTGTAATTTCGTTGATGTTTTTTCCTCTGGACGGTGGGAAATTATATTTTTCTTTTGGTATAATGTTTCGGTCTCTCATTTTCATATATTTTTGTGCAACGATTATTTTCCAGTCGGAATCCAAAAGTATTAGGTTTCCTTCTCTAAAAAATTCAGCAACTATGTAGTATTTTTGTTGTTTAGTTTCAAACGAAATTATGACGATTCTATCAAGGTCGTATTGTCTTATTTCTGATATTCTGGTATTTCTTAGATATTTGCGAAGTGCCATACAGAAAGTAGGTGGTTTTATTGGTTTTTCACGTAAATACTTAGTTAAATGTATTCTTTTTCCGGGTTCAATAAGTAGCTCAAAAGTTTTTGTTGTTCTGATTTTAAACAGAAATATGTTTGAGTTTAATTGGTAAATATTATTAACCCATCCTCCAATTAACTGTTGATTAAGTTCATATACAATTGCTGAAATGTCTATAGCAGACATACCGTCCTTAACCAATTTTGCCACCCAATAGGAAGAGGTGCTATCTTTGAATCCTAAAGACAAAATTTATTGGATTAAAATATCTTTCGCAATTATAACAGCATTAGTATGCGGTTTTCTAGGTATGACAGGGGTGCATGGTTTCCTTTTTGGCCTACTCATGCTTATCACAGCCTATTACTTTTCAATTTTCGCAGTTAGAAGAGAGATAGAAGAGGTAGGTGGGCTTGGGACCGTATTCTTCACTGGACTGTTTACTTACATCTTCCTGTGGTTGGTTCTTTGGAGCTTAATTTATACAGTAACGATTAAATAACCAGGAAACGATGATGTTACTGTAATTCATTCATCTTTATTTTTGATAACCTTTTGGGTAAAAGCTATTTTAATTATAAAATGGAAAGCGTGCCCACGTTCGGTTTTATTAGGTTTTGAATCGAACTATACAAACTATAATATGCTCACCTCATTACAATCTTGGATTTCTCGCTAGCTACTGTGTATATCTGAAAAGTATTTAACATAAATTGTGGCAGTCTCAATATTCAACCACTAAGATTAAATTCTTTAAAATTTTTATATAACTACA
>JAGGSW010000008.1 GCA_021158895.1 Candidatus Odinarchaeota archaeon
GCTTATAAACAGACAGCAACTAACTATAAGACTCTTGATCCGTAAAAAAGAGAACAGACCAGTAATAGCTTGAAAACCTAAATTTTCATGTAAAATAACCGTAAGTACGTATCATCTTATAAAACTTATTAACTTAAAATCACAAAATGTTATGTAGTCTCTAAAGGTACTTGATCAGAAGTTAAGAGGGCCATAATTGTTCAAAGAATATGAAGTAAAAGTTTCAGTTCGTGATGTCAATAAAATATCAAAAAGAATCAGGAAAAACTCCTTACTTCTCAAAACTGTAGTACAGCTAGATATTTACTACGATCATAAAAGAATTTTATTCTCGAAAGACGAGCATTTTCGTCTAAGAGTAGAATACGATCAGGATAGCGGAGAGGTAAAAAATGTTGAATTAGCTTGGAAAGGGCCTAGACAGGGGAGACACATAGAGGTCAGAGAAGACATATCAGTGCAAATATCACCCAGTGACCTGAAAAATCTAAAAAAGATGCTTAAAAAACTAGGATTTAAACCGTTTGTGACAATTAAAAAAACACGTGAAAGATATAGAATAGATGACATAGAACTGGAATTCGATAAAAATGTAGAGTTAGTGAAAGCTAAAGGTAAACCCACCCCACTAGGATCCTTTTTACAGGCAAGCATAGAAACTTCAATAAATCAAGATCCTGAAAACGTGAAAAAGCAGTTATGGGAATATTTAAGCAAATTAGGGTTTGGACATAGCGATTGGATTGAAAAAAGTTACATTGAACTTGCACTTGAAAGATTAAAAAATAAAAATGGTGAAGAATATGTCAATACTTCCCCTAGCTGAATTTCAAAAGAAATTCGAGAAAGCTACACAAAAGAAAATACAAAAAATCAGAAAAAAAGGAAATCACATCATTAAGAACATTGTAAAGATTCTAGAAAGCTTAGAAGAAGAAGCACAAGACATGATCAAAAAAAGTAGGGAGGAACTAAAAGAAGGTGTAGAAGTCCTTGCAAAAAAGAAAGCGGGATACCTTGATGCCGTACGATCCCTAGAAAAATTCGGAGAGAACATTATAGCAGCTATCGCAAATGTGAAAGTGCCTTCAGAAATAAATCATGAAAGCATTACTGAGTTCTACAAAAATCTTACAGAGAACTTAATAATGCTGGAAAAAACAAAAAATAAATTAGATCATAAAATTCATCCTTACTTTATAATATTAAGGACGAGAGTCAAAGGCTTAATAAAAAAACTCAAAGATGAGTCAAACACGCTAAAAAAATTTATTGAAACAGAGTATACTGATGCCGAAAGCATAGAAAAAGTACAAAACGAATTAAACACAGTAAAAATGCTCTTAGAAAAGCTAAATGACACCAAAAACCAAATTGCAAGCTTAGAGCACAAAATTAGTCTGAAAGCAGATGAGTTAGAGAAATCAAGACAGAAACTCGTAGAAATGGAGAATCGTACAGAATTCCAAATACTAACAAAAACTGAAAAAGAAATAGAGAGATTGAAGACAAAAATACTGAGCATTTTAAATAGCATAAGAAAACCCCTCAAAAAATTTCTTAACCTAGTAACAAGTGGAGATGCTACTTTGAAACTAGAAGAAAAAGATATACTAGCCAAATATATTAATGACCCCTTTAATACGTTCATTAATGAGGATAGCGATGCATCTAAGCTCAAAATATTGCTTTTAAAAATGGACATTCTTGTACGCGAAGAAAAATTAGGGCTAGAAAGGAGATTAACGAAGAAATTACAAAAGGTTTTAGGAAGTATTGTAAATCAAGAAGTATTAAAGAAACTGTCAAACGAATATTTTAATCTCTTAAAAGAACGAGAAAAACTATTACAAAAGGAAGAGATACAAAAAGTAATTAGTAAGAGAGAGTCAATCAAAGAAATTAGTGAGACGATTAATAGGCTAAAAATGGATCTCAAAGTTGCTCAAGACAGCCTCCAAGAGATCAAAGAAAGAATAGAGACAACAAAATCCATAATCGAAGAAACAACTCAAAAAATCACAGGAATGCCATTAAAACTATCATTAGAACTATAACTAATATCTGGAATTTAAATGGTTAGAGAGTTATTATACAAAGACCAGAGCATTAAGTAATGCTGCTTGATAATACGAGCTACATAAAATTGCCCTGTCTCTATTATAGTAATTGAAAACATCTTTTTAAAAAGTGAGCATCAACCGGAAAGTTATATCATTTTACGTTAAATTGTCTTTATCATTAATTTAGTTAAATTGTTACGCCTTTTTAATAACCGAATACTATAGGATCAATATCGGCTAACCAAAGCTTTATAAAAGAAAAGTTTACATTTTCTGAAGGTGAACTCTGGTGAGGGATTGTCAAATCCAGTACATGGTATTCATCCCTACATCGTGAACGGGTTCTAAATTACTTGGAAACTTTTCTAATGCAGCGGTTAGTCTACTTTTCAATATTAACATTAAAATTAAGAGATACCCCCTTATTTAGACTGAAGTACGCCTACCGGTGCGTATTTCCTGTGTCTAATCGACTTAAATGGCGGTGTTTAACATGGAAAAATATGTAAGAGCAATAACAGGAACATATGACCCTAAAAAAATTGAACAGGAAATTTTTCAACTATGGCAGAAAGAAAAAGCATATCAAAAGGCAAAAAATAAAAATAAAGGCCGTAAAAAGTTTTACTTCTTAGATGGACCGCCATATGCATCCTCTGCAGGAATACACCTTGGTACAGCTCTAAATAAGATATTAAAGGATGTAATTCTAAGATATAGAAGAATGCGAGGTTACTTTGTAAGAGATCAGCCAGGAGTAGATTGTCATGGACTCCCAATAGAAGTTCAAGTCGAAAAAACGCTTGGATTTGAAAAAAAAGCTGACATAGAAAAATACGGCATCGACAAATTCGTAAGAAAATGCAAAGAAACAGCCCTACATAATGCTGGTCAATTATCAGAACAGTTCAAAAATCTAGGAGTTTGGATGGACTGGGACAATCCATATTTAACATTAAAAGACGAATATATCGAGTCCGCATGGTGGTTGATCAAGAAGGCGTGGGAAAACAACTTATTATATGAGGGAGAACGAGTAGTTCATTGGTGCCCACGATGTGAGACAGTTCTATCAGGGTATGAAGTAGCTCAAGAATATAGAGAAGTTTCGGATCCATCCATCTACGTAAAATTCCCAGTAAAGGGGAAAGACAAAGAATACATTCTAATATGGACCACCACGCCTTGGACGTTGCCAAGTAACACAGGGGTAATGGTTCATCCAGACTTTACTTACGCTAAAGTTAAAGTAGATGACGAAATATACATCCTAGCCCTAGAGCGATGCAACGAGGTTTTCAGAGAAGTCGGCAAAGAATTCAAAGTTCTAGAAACGTTTCCGGGACGTAATCTTGAAGGCTTACAATATATTCCGCCATTGCTTGAAGAAGTTCCTCTACAACGCAAGCTATTAGAAGAAGGCAAAGCATACCGTGTAGTCCTAAGTGAGGAATACGTGTCACTAGAGGAAGGTACTGGATGCGTGCACAGCGCACCAGGCCACGGTGAAGAAGACTTTGAAGTCGGACTAACCTACGGTCTACCAGCAGTTTGCCCCGTAGATACCAAGGGAATATTCACCGAAGAAGCTGGCAAATACGCTGGTCTATTCGTAAAGGATGCAGACAGACAAATAATCGAAGATTTAAAGAGAAAGGGACTCCTATTATGGTCTGGCAAGATCACACACCGCTATCCTCACTGCTGGCGCTGTAAAACTCCCCTGCTTCTACGCCTAACAAAACAATGGTTCATAAAAGTCTTAGCATTCAAAGACAAAATGCTAGAAGAAAATGAAAAAGTCAGATGGATTCCAGAATGGGCTGGCGCTAGCAGATTTAGAAACTGGCTGGAAAGCATAAGAGACTGGGTTATATCAAGACAACGATACTGGGGCATACCCCTACCCATCTGGATATGTAACAAATGCGGAAAGAAAATTGTCATAGGATCGAAAGATGAATTATTAAAAATGGCTGTAAGTATACCAAGCGAACTCGAACTACACAGACCTTGGGTTGACCAAATAGTCTTAAATTGTGAATGCGGCGGAGAAATGCGACGAGTTCCAGATATCATCGACGTATGGTTCGACTCGGGTATAGCATCCTTCGCGTGCTTAGGCTATCCTCGAAACCAAGAAGAATTTAAACAATGGTGGCCGGCTGACGTCGTTTTAGAAGGCCATGACCAAACCCGCGGCTGGTTCTATACACTTCTCTGCACATCCATGATAGCCTTTAACCGAAGACCTTATGAAACGGTAGTAATGCACGGCTTTACTCTCGATGCAGAGGGCAGGGAGATGCACAAAAGCCTAGGAAACTATATAGCACCCGAAGAAGTTATAGAAAAATATGGAAGAGATCCTCTACGTCTATATGAATTACAATGTACCATTTGGGAGGATATACGTTTCAACTGGGACGGTGTAAAAGAAGCCCTAAGAGATCTAAACATCCTATGGAATGTATACGTTTTCGCATCAACCTACATGGAAATGGACAAATTCAATCCGCTGGAATACTCTCTAAAAGAACTTCAACCCTTCATGAAAATAGAAGATAAATGGATACTCTCGAGATTACAGCTGATAATCGAGAAAGTTACAAACTACATGGACAAATACTTATTCCACGAAGCTCTAAGACTACTCCTAAACTTCGTACTGGAAGATGTTAGCAGATGGTACATCAGACTTGTTAGACGCAGAGTATGGATAGAAACTGAAGCAAAAGAAAAACTTGCAGCATATGCAACACTATATACAGTTCTAAAGAACTGTTTACTCTTACTCGCACCATTCATACCCTTCATGACAGAAACTCTATACCAAAGATTCGTTAGACCAGTTGAAAAGGATGCTCCAATAAGTGTTCATCTCTGCGACTGGCCGACGCCAATAAAAGAGCTTATAGATGAGAAACTTGAAAAACAAGTAGTGCTTGCAAGAGACATAGTTTCAGCAATTATACAAGCAAGACAATCAACAAAACCGCCAATAAAAATAAGGCAACCCCTCAGTAAAGCAATCGTGGTAACAGATTCTCAAGAAGTAATCGAAACCGTTAAACATCTCCAAGATTTAATCAAAGACCAAGCAAACATAAAAGAAATCTCTGCCCTACACCTAAGCGAAGAAGAAAAATTCAGAAACGTATATGTCGAACCCAACTTCGCATCTCTGGGACCAAAATTCAAACAGAAAACAGGTAAGATAGTTGAAGCAATCAAAAGGCTAAATGGAAGAGAAGTACTCAAATCAATCAATGAAAAAGGTTTCTTCGAAATAGTCGTCGACGATGAACCTGTCAAATTAACAGGGAATGACGTAAAATTCAAAGAAGAAATTTTAGAGGGATATGCAGTTGGAGAGTTCCCAAGAGGCAGGGTGTATTTAGATGTTAAAGTTACAAAAGAGCTTAAGGCAGAGGGATTAGCCAGAGAAGTCATCAGAAGACTGCAAGAAATGAGAAAAGAAGCAAACCTTGAAGTAGAAACGAAGATAGAAGCTTTCGTCAAATGTCCAGATAGTGAACAAGTCAACTTACTTAAAGATAAAAAAGAACTAATTATGAGAGAAGTGCGAGCCGAAAAACTAGATATCATAGGACCAAAGGAAAAAGAGCCAAAGATGTCATATACAAAAGAATGGGACATAGATGGAGAAACATATATAATGGGACTCAATCAAAAAATTTAAAACAACGCTTTTAATTTTCTATTAACCCAATAAGAGGTGCAACTGATGGTGAATGAATGTTTAGTTGACGCTGAAAAACTAACGCTAGAACGTGAGGAACTATTAGACGAACTCGTAGAATTCCTAAAATTGAAACTCCCAGAATTTAATATAGAAAGAGAAGGGAACAACATTGTAATCAGATCGGAGAACGAGGTTTCAAAAAGGAAAATAAGACTATTTCTTAAAAAATTTCTTCACAAAAATGAATTAGACAAAAGCTTCAAAGCAGTTTCGGGTGGCGGCAACACAATAATAATACTTAAACTTGCAGCAATTAGAGAAGAAACCGAATAAAACACATATGTTTTCCCGTTTTGTTTTACCAAACTATAATAGAGAGGTATATTGTCAGGGTGAGCTGGTGCGTTCATCTGATATTACTCGTTGTTCGCCTCATCATCCAATTTAAACACTCCTTAAAATTTAATATCTTTTTCTATAGCAACGTAACAGAATTCCATTAAAAGTCTTGATCTAAAATTAAAACATTTAAGGGATGATTTATTTTTCGAACATTAAACGACCAACAAATGCTAGGAGAGGGTCAGTAAGACTATCAATTGCAAGTGTAACATCTTGAAAATACCATTCTTTATGTTCTGGGTATGGTATTAAAACTTAGGTGTTAAAATTGCTCAGAG
>JAGGSW010000148.1 GCA_021158895.1 Candidatus Odinarchaeota archaeon
TAAATTTATAGAGAATTCGTTTTTTGTGGTAATCACTAGATTATTTTCCTGAACGAAATCACTAGTAAAAGTAAATATTTAAAGTTTTCGTCTATTCTCTCCGGCTAAACAAACCTATCGAAATCCATCAACGCATATTATCGTATAAACCAGTATTCTCAAAATAACACAGCAGAAATACGCTCTATTCCGTTTATAAATATAAATCGTTAAAAATATAACATTGTATGAAAACTGAGAATTAATATTAGCAAAAAGGTGGCAGTAAAGGTGGCACAAAGTCAAGAAAAAAGTAAAACGGTGAAAGAAATCGTTGAAGTCGTCGTAATCATTTTAATACTTGTTGGCGGAGTCTATGGAATAGATATAACCCTAAAATACACGTTACACACCTCAAAACCAGTTGTAGTAGTTGAAGGAGTAAGCATGCAGCCAACTCTTCATGAGGGAGATATTCTTATAGTTAAAGGCGTAGATCCAGAAGACATTAAGATAGGAGATATAATTGTCTTTGAATCATCAGAATCTACGCCCCACATTTTACCAAACAGAACCGTAGTCCACCGAGTAATAGACATAAAATACGATGAAAAACAAGGTCAATACCTATACTTAACCAAGGGAGACAACAACAAAACAAATCCCATTCCAGATGGATGGGTACCCTACAAAGACGTTTACGGTAAAGTTATATTCATCATACCAAGAGTAGGAATAATCTCCCTCTGGCTACGTAGAACTCATCTCGCTCCAATAATTATTAGCGTTCTCGTAGTGATCATGATCATATTAACAATATGGGAAACACCAGAAGAAGAACAAGAATCAAAAGAGAAATAAAGGCTATTCACTAACCTTTTTCTTCCTTGATGTATTTAATACACTTTAAATACATCGCCTCATCCAAAAATTTTTGTTCACGTAAATATTTCATCAGTTCCATAATGCCTAAAACGCTATGCAATTCAACACCGATCCTCTTCAAATTATCTCTTCCACCCTGCTCTCTATCAAGAAAAACAGCTACGTCTTTTACGATCCCCCCTTCCTCTCTTACATTATTAACAGAATTAATTAAACTTCCACCCGTAGTTATTAAATCATCAATAATAAGCACATTGTCCCCTCTTCTCAATATTCCCTCAACCATTTTCCCTTTTCCATGAGCTTTTTGTTCCTTTCTAACGTAAATTAACGGCAAACCTAGCTTATAACTCACTAAAGTAGCAAATGGAAGACCTGCAGTTGGTACACCTGCAACACGATCAACTTTAGCTATTTCATTTTCGATCATCTTAACATACATATCACAAACCTCGTCAAAAAGCTTGGGAAAACTGGGTATAACCCTCATATCTATGTAAAACGGGCTTTTCTTCCCTGAAGTCAAAGTAAATTCTCCAAAACTAATAGCATTTGTTTTTATCAAAATTTCACACGCTCTAACTTTAAGCTTACCCTTACCCTCTTCCCAACTCATTGACAATTATCCCTCTTATATTCAAATACTTCAAAAATCTCTAAATCTCTACCCTTTAAATTTTCCTCAAATAACCTCTTCACAAAAATATTAATACTTCCACGAGTATCCGTGTGATAAGGAATAGCAACCCTAGGCTTAGTCAACTTCGCTATTCTAACACCACTTTCATAAGAAGCCCGCGGAGCAATACCAACAGTACAAAAAACAATATCCAAGTCAAAATTTTTCCCGACTTCTTTCATCTCTGAAAACGGCAAACTGTCGCTAGTATGAAAAACAGTAATACCATTTTCAAAACGAATTACAAAAGAAACTGACTCAAGAGCCATATGATTAGACTTTTCAACAAAAATTTCATTCCCACCAATTTCCCACGTGGAACCGGGTGAAATCGTCACTAAATGCTTCTCAGGAACACGACCAACTAATCTCTCAATAACTGGATGTGGAGCCAATATCTTCGATTTAAAAATAGATCTAATTCTGCTAATAAGTAAAGGATTAAAATGACCAGGATGCTCATGAGTAATCAAAACAACATCAGCTCTCTTAAAGTCTGTAGCATCAACACTAACAGGGTCAATAATAACAGTCAATCTACGAGACCGTAAAATCACACCACTACGCTTATTGATCCACGAAACAAGCACAGAATCATTACTTGGATCTACCTCAAATATCGGCGAGACCATGCTAACCATACCTTGTTGCTGCCTCCTGCATACTCCTTCGCTATAGCAGTGATTTAAATTAGAAAAATGGTGCAGGTAAACACAAAATAATTATGCTAAGAGGCACTAAGATCCCAATGATCTTTCTTTTTTTGTCTAGCGATGTTATATCGTTTAGGGGTCCAGGATGTCTAGCCATGGCCAAGAACAAAGCAACAATAGCGAAAAAGTAGTATCTTAAAAAGAACAATATCAAAACAGCTGCATATGAAATGAGTTGATGCTTCTTACTGTCAAATATAGCCCTTGCAACATGTCCACCATCTAACTGCCCCACAGGAAACAGATTGATTGCCGTGATCACCATTCCAAGCCAACCAGCGAAGGCAACTGGATGTAACATTATCACGACTGGAGTACCTGGAGGAACATCTGGAACCTCTATTAAAAATCGCGCTAAAATCCCAAACATAAGAGGAGGGGGAAGAAAAACACCTTCAACTTCTCCTATATAAACTTTTGACAACATTAAACCAATAAGCGAAGCAATAATCGACATTAAGAAACTAACCAACGGACCAGATATACCTAAATCGAAAAGAGATTTACGGTCAACAGGAGGAGTTCGCTGTCTAATAACTGCTCCAAGAGTACCGTAAGGTGGAACCATTGGAATAAAAATAGGTAAATCAGCCTTAACACCATGAATTTTACTTGCAACAAGATGGCCAAGTTCATGAAGACCAATAATCCCTAAAAGAGAAACAGTAAAGCTAAGAGCAACAATCCAAGGATTAGTTATTCCAAATATTTGCGCAAAACTTGGATTTGCTGCCATTAGATAGCCCGCAAAGAGAACCGTTGCCGTAGTGGCTATAAGTGATATAAAACTCCACATTTTCGCTCGTTCGCCAGGCGGTGAAAACGGAGCAACCAGAAGAAGATAATTTGTTTCATATCCTTCGGGTTTACGTAAAAAAGCTATATAGCCCTTTTCCATAAGAGCTTCTTCAACCTCACGAAAATAGTCTCCAACCTTATCTCCGTCAATTGGGAGAACGGTAAGCGAAACTACACCCCTTCCATACTCTAATGGAAAATTAACATCAAGAATGTAAAATCCCCTGCTAACAATCTGCGTAATCTCGCTTACGTCCTCATCAAAATACATATTTGTATCATTATCCAAAAATTTCACCTCTTAATTTTGAGATTTTGAAACAAATATAAGTATATCCAAACAATAATTCAACTTAAATATAACACCACTTACTCATGAAAAACACTGCAAGGCTGAAGAAAATGGTAACTGAACACTTAGAAGAAAAAGGATACACAATAAGAGAAGCAGCCCAAAACGATATCGCAGAAGTAATGCACATAAACAGAGTTTGCCTACCAGAAAACTATCCAGCATACTTCTTTCTCCAACTGCAATCAAATTACTCCAAAGCATTCCTAGTTGCTGAAAAAGAAGGAAAAGTAGTAGGATACATAATGTGCAGAGTAGAATATGGAAAATCGCACTTCGGCTTCAAAATCATAAAAAAAGGACACGTAGTTTCAATAGCAGTTTTACCCGAGCACAGAAGGCAAGGAATAGGTAAAAACTTACTACTAAACGCAGAAAAAGCCCTAAAAGAATACGGGGCAAAAGAAATAATACTAGAGGTTAGAGTATCCAATACACCAGCAATAAACCTATACGAAAAACTTGGATACGAAAAAGTAAAGGTACTAAAAGGTTATTACAGCGACGGAGAAGATGCATATCTAATGGCCAAAAAACTAGAATAATCCTCATCTTGGAGGGCCCATAATCTTGGTTTTTAAATTCCTACACTACCCAAAAACGAAAAAAGTAGCATGTAAAGTATGCGGAAAGGAAAGCATACTGATTTCCGAAAGTATTGGCGCTTGTAGCAAGTGCATCAGAGAAAAACCAGAAGAAGCTTTACCATATGCGTTGAAAGCACATGAAGAAAGTAGGAAAAGATTCAATCTACCTCCCCAACCACCAAAAAACAAAAATGGAAAAAGGTGCGGTCTATGTGTCAATGATTGTAGAATACCTGAAGGCGGAAAAGGCTATTGCGGTCTAGTAGTAAATAAAGACGGAAAACTGGTAAGATTAGCTGGAACCCCACAAAAAGGGCTACTAGACTGGTACTATGACCCACTACCTACAAACTGCGTAGCATGGTTTGTATGTCCAGGATGTACAGGTTCAGGATACCCGAAATACGCCTACAAACCAGGCCCAGAACATGGATATTCAAATTTAGCTGTATTTTATGGTGCTTGCACCTTTGACTGCTTGTTTTGTCAAAATTGGACGTATAGAGAACTTACATCCCGTTTAAAACCACTTGTTTCAGCTGAAGAGTTAGCAAGTAAAGTCACCCGTAGAGTTTCATGCATATGTTATTTTGGAGGCGACCCCTCGCCTCAAATGCCTCACGCATTAATGACTTCAAAATTGGCTATAGAAAGAGCAAAGAAATGGAACGGTATCATGAGAATCTGCTGGGAAAGCAATGGGACAATGAACTGGAACTTATTAAAACAAGCAGCAAAATTATCGTTGGAGTCTGGGGGATGCATAAAATTTGACATTAAAGCGTGGACAGAGTCATTAAACATCGCTTTAACAGGGGTAACAAATCGCCAAACTCTAGAAAACTTCAAAAAACTAGGCAAATATATAGAAAAACGGCCAGACCCTCCCTTTCTGGTGGCAAGTACCCTATTAATACCTGGATATATCGACGAGGAGGAAGTAAGACAAATTGCAAGCTTTATAGCAGACATAGATCCAAACATACCTTACACACTTCTAGCATTTTACCCACAGTACTTTATGACAAATTTGCCAACAACAAGCAAGAGACATGCTGAACGGTGTCTTGAAGTAGCTAAGAAAGAAGGATTGACAAGAGTAAGAATAGGGAACATTCATTTGCTATCAAATGCATATTAGAATTTTTCATCCAATTATTGAGTAAAAAAGAAATAATTCAACTTCCTTTTTTGATAATGAATATGTATCGATAGTTTCATGTAGCGTTAAATTTATATAGAAGTGCTATTTGACTGCAATTGTAAGATAGTAGGGAAAGATGGGTGATGTAAAATGGCATACTTATCTGGTCAACCTGTTCTAATTTTGAAGGAAGGTACTCAGAGGACTGTTGGTAGAGATGCTATGAGAGCAAACATAATGGCAGCAAGAGTAATAGCAGAAGCAATAAGAACGGCACTTGGCCCCAAAGGGATGGACAAAATGCTAGTAGACAGTTTTGGAGACGTAACAATAACAAACGATGGTGCTACGATTCTTAAGGAAATCGACGTGCAGCATCCAGCGGCAAAAATGATGGTAGAGGTTGCAAAAGCCCAAGACGACGAGGTTGGAGATGGAACAACAACAGCAGTAGTAATAGCAGGAGAACTGCTCAAAAAAGCAGAAGAACTACTAGACCAAAACATACACCCAACAATAATAGTAGAAGGATACAAAAAAGCAGCAGATGAAGCCTGTAAAATTCTTGATGAAATCGCACTAACCACAACACCAGACAATTATGACATACTTGTAAAAATTGGAAAAACAGCACTGAACAGCAAAGCAGTTGCCGGCGCAAAGGATCTCTTCGCCAAAATAGCGGTAGATGCAATAAAGCAAATCGTAGAAAAAAGAGATGAAAAACTCTTTGCAGACATAGAACTTGTAGGTATATTAAAGAAACAAGGAAAAAGCCTACTTGAAACAGAACTCGTCTCTGGAATTGTTATAGACAAGGAAGTAGTACACCCTGGAATGCCGAAACGTGTAACAAATGCAAAAATTGCCCTAATAGACGCGCCATTAGAAATAGAGAAAACAGAGTTCGATGCAAAAATCCACATCAACAGCCCAGAACAAATGAAAGCTTTTCTCGACGAAGAGCAGCGTATGCTCAGAGAAATGGTAGAAAAAATCAAAGAAGTAGGAGCAAACGTAGTTCTATGCCAAAAAGGTATTGATGATGTTGCTCAGCACTTTTTGGCGAAAGCAGGAATACTAGCAGTAAGAAGAGTCAAAAAGAGCGACATGGAAAAACTAGCAAAAGCAACAGGAGGAAAAATAGTCACAAGCATCGACGACCTAACACCAGAACACCTAGGAGAAGCAG
>JAGGSW010000158.1 GCA_021158895.1 Candidatus Odinarchaeota archaeon
GTATTCCCCCGGCTTTTGCTCGGGTTCAACAATAAATTTATATATTGATGTTCTTATTAATATTTTGCTTTTAATGTGCAAAAAATACAAAATAATATTAGGTGAAAAACATGGACGAAGAAGACCGTGAATTAGAAAAAATACTTCAAAGAAAAATGAAAGAACTACTACACGCAACCCAAAGAAAAACAACTCCTCATCCACTCTCAGAAGGTAAAGCTGTTAAACTTACATCAGAAAATTTTGATAAAGTTATAAACAACTCAGATATGCCAGTACTGGTCGATTTTTGGGCTGAATGGTGTATGCCTTGTCACATGATGTCCCCTGTAGTAGAGGCTCTCGCAAAGAAATATGCTGGAAAAGCCATCGTTGCCAAATTGAATGTAGATGAAAGTCCAGACATTGCTCAAAGATATTATATTATGGGTATTCCGACTTTTATAATCTTTAAAAACGGAAAACCTGTGGAGAAAATTGTAGGAGCAGTGGGTCGAGGACCCCTAGAAAAAGCTCTTCGAAAACACTTAACAACATAGATAACCTTTTATTATTTTAAGAACGACATGCAATTCTTAAGTAACAAGCCCATATTTTATAACACCGTTAATAAGCTTAAAACGGAAATGCAAAACTTTTTAATACATTGCGCTTATAGAAAATTTCTAAATTTAAATTCAAAATATAATCGTTTCCCCTACAAAGTGTTAAATACTCGAAATTAGATATTATTTAATTGATCATATATGTCACTCTAGATGGCAGAATGCCTTAACCGTGTAGTCTTAGGTTAACAGGTGTGTTGGAATGAATGTAATTACAGAGCCACGTGACAAGTTTGGAAGAATGCAGATGGTTTTGGAATATTTGGTTGTTAAACCGTGTGCTACAATCCTTGAAATATCTCAAAGCACAGGATTGAGCTACACTTCCGTCAAAAACATTTTAGATGAGCTTTCCTCTAATGGATACGTTGAAACAGATATTCAAAAAGAGAGTGTGGGAAGACCTGCAACTGTTTACAGGCTCAAGAAACCTTTTATGTTCATATATCCTCCAAGAGACTATCCTTTGCTTACACGGGCTTTAATAAAAGCGTTCATTAAAAAATATGGTAACAGGGAGTTGGATACCTGGGTCAAAGTAGTGGGAGATGTTCTAGGTGAGGATGTAATTAAATGTTTGAGGAGAAAGTATGGTGAAGGAATTTTGATGACGGATAGATTCTGGGATGTTCTTAGAGATGAGCTTAACGATATGGGGATGTATTGTGAACTTAAAAAAATGGGTAAAGGGAAAATATCCATAGTTATAAGGAACTGTATTTTCCAAGAAATTGGTCAAACGTTGAAAGGGGATCTTAGGGACATACCGTGTAGAATTCACGAGTTAAGTTTTTCCTACATTTTCAGCCATTTTAAACCCGGGGAAAAAGTAGTTGTCGAACTAAAGTCGACAATTATAAGAGACAATGATTTCTGCGACTTTTACATAACTTTTAAAGATTAGGTCGCATCAATTTTAACGCCACAGTTCACGTGCTCTTTCAATCTTCAATGTTCAACTTAACAAACCAACTTTTATGTTACGTCATTAGCTTAATCGATGGAGGATGGAATAATATTTTAAGTTAAGTTGCATAAATGAGTAGATGTAACAGCGGATGGAGGAAGTATTAAAATGGTTAAGATAGAAGGATATGAATTCCCAGATGACTTATACTACCACCCTGACCATATGTGGGCGAAAGTAGAAGATGGAAAGGTAAGGATAGGGTACAATGAATGGGCACAAAGCGCCGCAGGAAAAATACTGTTCATTAGAACTAAGAAAGTAGGTCAACCAGTAAAACAAGGAAAAACCCTTGGAACAATTGAAAGCGGCAAGTGGGTTGGGCCATTAAAATCTCCAGTTTCAGGAAAAATAGTTGAACTTAATGAAGAAGTCTTGAAGAACCCATCGTTAATAAACGAAGACCCCTACGGGAAAGGTTGGATCGCGGTAATAGAACCAACAAACTTAGAAGAAGACCTTAAAAACCTAATACCAGGCTCAGACCACGCAAAATTGGAAGAATGGCTAAAGAAAGAAATGGAAAAAGCCAAAAAATAAAATTTAACATTTTAACTTTTTATTCGCGGATTATTCACTTTCTTCTTCTAATTTTTTGAGTAGATTTTCTCTTGTTTCCTGGTCTATTGGCCCTTCATCTTTGATCATTCTGTCAAAGGTTTCAAAGACTTTTACTAGTTTCCTCCAGTCTGGAACGTAGACTTTTGAGAACCATATTCTTACGCTATCAATGTCGTAGTCTTCAATGTCGAACCTGTAGTTTTCGATTCTTTCTTCAGCGATTGCATGTGCCTTTCCAAAGGGTCCCTCGTGTTCTGGAGCTTCTAAGAACATTATACCGTCAGCACCTTTCGCGAAAGCATACAAGATGTGCTTTAACTTTAGTCTACTGGTGGAGGGTACAGGTATAACTCTAATACTACTCGGGTAAGATAGTCGTGCGACCCCAGTTAAGTCTAATGCTGTGTAGGCGATTTCATTTTCTACGAAAGCAAGTATTTTAATTTCAGACTCCGATCCGGTTAGTACACCTTCTATTTCGGCCATCAATTGTTCATCAGATAGTCCTTTAAGGTCTAAGGCTTCCTTGGGACATGCCGGTATACAGGCTCCACATCCATTGCAGAGAATTTCATTTATCTCAACTTTATCGCTTGCGATGGATATTGCTTCTGTTGGACATACTTCGATACATTCTCCACAAGCATCGCATTCTTCAGGTGTAGCTAGATAAGCTTTGTTTGGTTCAATGATTTTCTCTTTTTGTATCAGGAAGTTTATTGCTTTTGCAGCTGCTCCTTCAGCTTCCGAAACAGATGTTTGAATATCTTTAGGACCTAATATAACTCCGCAAGCAAAGATTCCTTCACGTTTTGTTGAAACTGGATCGAGCTTTGGATGTTTTTCGAGAACAAAACCGTCTTCATCGAGTGGGATTTTGAGTATCTCAGCTAGCTTGGTTATTTCTGGGCTTGGCACTATTGGTGGACACAAAACTACCAAATCGTATCTATTTTCTATTGGTCTGCCTAATGTTGTGTCCTCTGCTCTAACGATTAATTGATCTCCGTCCGGGATTATTTCTGATACTTTTCCTCTAACGAATTTTACTCCTTCGATTTGAGCGTTTTTGTAGAATTCTTCATATCTCCTTCCAGCTGCTCTTAAATCTATGTAGTGGATCCATATGTCTAGTCCTTCCATGAATTCCTTCATCATCAGTGCCTGTTTGATCGCGTATAAGCAGCATACACGACTACAATAAGGTTTACCTTTATTTGTGTCTCTTGATCCTGCGCAAAGAACGTAACCTATTTTCTTAACTTCTCCGCCATCGCTGGGACGGACTATTGCACCACTTGTTGGACCTGTTACATTCATTAATCGTTCCATTTGCAATGCGGTTATAACATTTGGATGTATGCCATACTTATATTCGCCATATTCACTTAAGTCAAAAAGTTTGAAGCCCGTTGCAACTATAATGGCGCCAACATTTATCTCTATTTCTTTCTCTGTGTCATCAAGGTTTATAGCTTTTCTAGGACATTTTTCAACACATTTTCCACATTTTGTACAGCTATTAAAGTCTATAACATAAGCTGAAGGAACTGCCTGTGGGAATGGTATATAAATGGCTTTACGTTTTCCTAATCCCTCATCGAAGTCAGAAACAGTTTCAACTGGGCATACACGATTACAGGCTCCACATCCAACGCATTTCTCTACATCTACCCCTCTCGGTTTAAGTTTGATTTTAACTTTGAAGTCTCCTGGAACACCTTCAACAGATACAACTTCAGCAAGAGTTAAAAGCTCTATGTTTGTGTTTTCCGCTACTTCTCCCATTTTAGGTGTTAAAATACATTGAGCGCAATCTAGGGTGGGGAAAACTTTAGCGTATTTAGCCATGTGGCCTCCAATTGTAGGTTCTTTTTCTACCAAGTATACTTTTATTCCGGTTTCAGCAACACGTAAAGCAGCGGTTATGCCAGCTATACCGCCACCAATAACTAATACTGCTTGTTTTACTGGCATCTTACCGGGATACAAGGGAGTTGCTTTTTCAACTTTTTTAACAGCACCCTTGATAAGATCTATAGCTTTTAAGGTTGCTCCTTCAGGATCTTCATGGTGAACCCAAGAACATTGTTCACGAATGTTGACAACTTCTAGAAACGCTAGGTTTACACCCTCCTCCTCTACGTTCCTCTCAAACATTTTTCTGTGCATTTTCGGCGTACAACAAGCAATAACTACTCTATTTAATCCTCGTTTTTTAATTGATTGTCTGATAAGTTCTACACCTGGTTTTGAACACATATAAGTGTAATGTCTCGCTACTACAACGTTTTCCCATTCTGAAGCTGCCTTGACAACTCTTTTAACATCTACGACATCAGAAATGTTTCCACCGCATTCACATACAAAAACACCTACACGGGGATTTTCCAAGGTTTTCACCCCAAACCAAGCTTATCTAGATATGTTGGAGGGATTTCATTCTCATAAAGCCCTAAACTCTTAGGATCTATTCCCACTGCTAAGCCGATTAGTTGAACAAGGTGAATCACTGGAATATTGAATTCGAGCCCCTTTCTTTCTCGAAGCTCAACCTGCCCTCTGTCAAATTGGAAATGGCAAAAGGAACATGGATGAAGAATACAGTCAGCTCCAGCTTCTTTTACACTTTTCAATTTTCTTGCCGTGATTTCTAAGGCTGTGTCTAAGTTACCTGCTCTTACTCCTCCACCTGCACCACAGCAAAGTAGCTTTTCTTTGTAGTATATGGGCTCAGCGCCAAGAGCTTTAACAATATCCTCAAGTATATGTGGTTTTTCACTTGATCCATGACCTCTGATTTTCCTAGGCTTTAGAAAATGACACCCATAGTGAATTGCAACTTTAAGTCCCTCAAGAGGGTTTTTAACAGATGATTTTATTTTGTCAATCCCTATATCGTTAGTAAAAACTTCAATTACATGTTTAATTCCTGTTTTAGCGTTGTAAGTTCTATTAATTTTACTTAGAATCTCATTCACGCTTCTTCGCTTACCGGGGTCCTCCTTTAGGATATGCCATGCTTCCTGCAGGGTTGCGTAGCAACCATTACAAATAGTTGTTAAATCTGCGCCGAGCGATTCACCAAGTGAGAGATTTCTGGCAGCAATTACAAGCCAGTTCCAAAGGTCAAAGCTACCGAAAACTCCTGGAGCTGGACAGCACGAAGCACCATTTAAATCTAGAAGTTCTATACCGAAGTGTTGCATGACCTTTTTAGTGGCGGCTTCAAGACCTGGGTATCTGAGAGGTGCAATGCAACCTAAGAAAAAGGCGTATTTAGCCATTTATCCCTCCTCCAAGAGTTTTAAAACTTTTTCTTTAAAACCAGTAGCTTCAACCAATGTTTGAACTTCTTTTAGCGCTTCAGGGAATGTTAATGTTGTTGGAGGTATTTCAGACACTCCTACACGTTTTCTCTTTTCCTTGTCCTCATCTCTTAGGGGTATACTGTGTCCCGTTTGAATGAAGTTTCTTGATACTATTAGATGTGGTTTTTTTACGTATCCTGCTTCGAAAGCCATGTTCCTAATTAATCGGATGATGTCTGTTGTTTCAACTTCTCTGGGGCATCTTTCTTGGCAAGTGTAGCAAGTGGTGCAGTTCCATAAGTTTTCGTCCCTTAATACTTCTTCCTTGAGGCCGAGTTGCGCTTTTCGCATAATCATTCTAACATGATATGCAGTTATTCTACCAGAGGGGCAACTTCCGTAACATGTTCCGCACTGGATACATGTGAGAAGTCTTTTTAATTCTTCTTTTGGAAATATTTTTGCCCCTCTTTCTATTATTTCAGATGCAAAGTCGCTGGTTTCTTCATTAATTTTAATTAGCGGTTTTGTTGAACTCAATTTCATCCCCTTTAGGCTTACCTATGTTGACTTGATAAAATTAAGTCCTGATATTTTTAAGCTTTATTTGTAAGAATTCCGAAGAAAATGGATTATCAACAAACGTGTTTCTTTAAGATCATTTAAAGATAAAAATTGTAAGCATTGCAGTTGTTCTTATATGCTATTAACAATGTTATGGAATGCTGGTCGTAACGTATTAACAGAAAATGCAAATATTTCAGAAATCTTCTAC
>JAGGSW010000143.1 GCA_021158895.1 Candidatus Odinarchaeota archaeon
TTCTATGACTTTATAGTTTGTTATAGTTGTAAGTCGGGTGAGAGGTATGGCCACGGAAAAAATATTTATAAGAAAGGCTTCCGGCTTGGTGAGGTCGGTCTCAGGTACTGACGCTTTCTTCTTTAACCTCTTTGCAAGCGGCCCAATAGGTTTTGCTTTGGCATGGAGCGTATATTGGGCTTTTTACGGACTTCCAGGCGCAAACTTATGGTTAGCAATGGCATATGTGACAATTTTTAGCATATTTCTTACAATGACATATGCTATGCTTTCCTCTGTTATGCCTCGTGCAGGAGGAGATTACGTTTTCATATCTAGAACATTACATCCTGCAATTGGATTTGCAGCAAATTGGAATATGATGTTAACTCAATTCCTTTGGGGCGGTGCAATAACCATCTTCTTTGTTGTAATGGCAATTTCACCGGTTCTAGGTACTCTAGGCATCGTATTCGGTAATGCGTGGTTGCTAAACGCTGCAAAGATATTATCCACATCCGCAGAGTGGATTTTCGGCATAGGCATATTAGTTATCATAATTGTTGGAGTAGTAGCGGTATTAGGCTTAAAAAGACTTATGTGGTTCCTAAGAGTAGGATACGTTCTTGGTTTCTTAAGTCTTGCAATAATATTAGGTACTCTTTTAGCCACTAATAATCAAACTTTTGTAGAAGCGTTTAACATGATCGCAGCTGAATACAGTATTTCTTATCAAGGAGTTATAGATGCTGCCAAAGAAGCAGGACTTAGCATTCCTACAACACTTGTTTTCGATCCAAAGTTAACCATCGCAGCTATGGCAGTGGGTTTTGCGGTTATTTCTTGGAGTTGGTGGTCTATTTATATAGCTGGAGAAATTGTAAAAGCTGAAGATGTAAAAAGGCAAATACTTATTATGGTTGGGCCCACGGTATTAAATGGAATTCTTTATATTGCTTCGATTTTCCTCATGTATAAGGTTATAGGTTACGAGTTTTTAGCTGCAGCCTACTACCTTTTCGACAAACAGGAGTGGGCGATACCTGTACCGCCGTTCATAAACTTCTTTGTAGCAGTAATATTGTTAAAGATGAACAATCCTATACTTGCTGCGCTTTGTGTTATAGGATTTTTGGGATGGCCTTTAGGTATATTTGCCCTTGGTGTTCCAACTTTTTCAAGATGCATGTTTGCTTGGGGAATGGATAGACTCTTGCCAGAACGTTTCACTAAGATCAGCAGAAGATGGAATACACCCGTAAACTCAATTATAGTAACAACCATTGTTCTCATATTATCTACGATATTCGTGGCGCTTCTTCTCGAGACGGGAATCTTCTGGCATATTGAAACCTACGTTGGCTTAGCACCAATAGTTGGAACAATTGCAATAGTGTGTTTAACTGGAGCTTTACTACCTTATACTAGAAGAGATCTTTACGAAAAGGCAGCAATTTCAAAGTTTAAAATAGGACCTATACCACTAATAACAATAACAGGTATAATATCTACAGCATTTACACTTTTCATTGCATCGCTATATTTCTTCTTCCCAGCTTTAGGCTTAGCGGACCCATTAACGTCTGCAATAGTATGTGGAACTATATTTGGTTCAGGACTCGTATACTTTTATGCTGTTAAATACTATAGGAAAAAGCAAGGTATAGACTTAGACTTACTATACAGAGAAATTCCACCAGCTTAAGCTTAACAGGGAGGTGAATAATATTGGCATGGCTAAAACAGCATCATCGTATCTTAACTATTGAACTTCCAGCTACAGTTCTAAAGGAGTTTAATGCTAAGGAATGGGTTAAAAAAGCTGTAGACTGTGGAGCAGATGTCATAGTGGCTTTTGCATACAGCTATCTCGGTGGATTAACTTTCTATAAAAGTAAATTTGCGCCACCACATCCAGATATGGGCGACAGGGACATTCTCAGAGAAACTGTTGAAGAATGCCGTAAACAGGGGGTCAAAGTAATTGCTTATGTTAATAGCATTTGGGGTGGAGAACATGAGTACAAGGAACATGAGGATTGGTGTCAAAGAAGATATAACGGTAAAATTGTAGAAATGGGGCCTTCTCGTGAAATGTGCCTTAATAGCCCTCACAGAGAGTATATTATTAACATAGTTAGGGAAATTTTGGAAAACTATGATGTTGATGGCATTTTTGTGGATGAGCCTAGCTTTCAAAGCTGGTGCAAATGTAAATACTGCGAGGAGAAATTTAAAGCCGAAACAGGATTGGAAATACCTAAATATGCTAAATGGGATAATCCCAAGTGGATAAAATTTATGGAATGGAGATATAAATGTATAACAGAAGCTATAGAGGAAATTGCTAAGAATGTAAAGTCTGTGAAAAACGATGCCATATGTTTCTTTCAATTTCATTTTCCTATTTCCTCTTTTTCGTGGCTTTGGTTGAGTATTGTTGGCGGTGGAAAAATGGAGTGGAGATACGGGTCAGAGTACGAGGGATTTTATATTCCAAGAATTTACGCTGAAAAACTGGAAGACATCAGCAAACATGAAGATGTTATTTCAATGGAACTGTATCGAAGTTTTGCAAGGCAACCTGTTTGGTGGATTGGGGCCTGCATTAAGTATGCTAAAAGGTTTGCTGATAATAAACCTATTTTCACGTTAGTTGAAACGCCGTTCTTTCCATGGTCTCTTTATCTTCGCCCATCTGTCGAGTTAAAGGCTACAATAGGGGAGATTGTAGCTAATGGAGGATGCCCTTGGTTTTCGATCTATGGGCCAGGAATCTCTGATATGAGGAGACTTGAAACCATTAAAGAAGTATTTCAAAAGTTAAAATCTTGTGAAGAACATCTTAACAATGTCGATTTATTGAAATATGCTGCAGTACTGTTCTCTTTACAGACAGTAGACTATTATGCTGCAAATGACACCGAGGGTCGATATCTTAACCATTTTCTTGGATTTTACAGATCTATGATTGAAAACCACATACAAGTAGATGTATTATCAGATAAGGACATTTCTTTCGATGTTCTCAAGGAATATAAAGTGGTTTGCCTACCTAATGCTGCTTGTTTAAGCGACCTACAGATAAGAGAACTTGAAAAATATGTGAAAAGCGGCGGTGGTCTTATTGCTACGTATGAAACATCTCTCTATGATGAAAAGGGCGTAAAAAGAAATAATTTTGGTCTTGCAGACTTATTTAACATTGATTATACTGGTAAAACTGAAGACGCTGGCATAACTTATATTAGGATTTCAAATGAGCACCCAGTGGTCGATAATATTTCTAAAGGTGTTTTACTTCCCTATTTCCTTAACATTCCAGTATCTACTCCTAGAAGTATGGATAATGTACTTGCAATCCTTGTTAAACCTCCTGAAACAATGTTTTCTCCCATCGGCGAAGATACCAAAATACCTGTAATTCTAGCTCAAAATTACGGTGAAGGTAGGGTAGTTTTTATTCCTGGGTGTTTAGATGCCATTTATATGCTAATGGAAATCAACGACTACTGTAATATTCTCGCCAATGCTGTGCGATGGGCTGCAAAATCTCCCGAACCTGTGGAAGTTAAAAACTGCCCTAGAATTGTTGAGGTTAATTCATGGGAGAAAAAAGATGGTAAAAGGATTATAGTTCATCTGGTGAATCACGGCCATGATACGAGGCCAATACTTGGGCCGATCTCAAGGCTCGTGAACTATGCAATACCAGTTTATGACGTTGAAATTCAAGTAAGGAAAGCTGTTGATGAGAAAGTAAAGAAAGCCTATTTAGCATTCCACAACAAAACCCTTGATTATGAAGTTAAAGATAACTTGGTTAAGATTGTTGTTCCAAAAGTTGAAGATTATGAAATTGTTGTTATTGAGTTTGACTAGGTGAACACAGATGGTTTCCTCCCTAGAGGAAAAGATAATAAAAACAATAGATGAACGACGAGATGAAATAATTCAACTGCTAAAAGATCTAATAAGAATCCCAAGCATTACAGGTGAAGAGGGTAAGTGCCAAGAATTTGTAGCTAAAAAACTCGAAGAAATTGGAATTGAAGTCGATAAATGGCAGATAAACTGGGAAGAGTTGAAAAAACATCCTGCCTATGTACCAATTGAAACAATGGGATATAAGGGCTATGAAGGAAGACCCAATGTAGTCGGAATACTAAAAGGTCAAAAAGAACATCCATCACTCATAATAAATGGCCACACAGATGTAGTTCCTATAGGGGCAAGAAATGAATGGAAGCATGACCCTTGGGGAGGGGAAATTGAAGGGAACTTTATATTTGGGAGAGGAGCTTGTGATATGAAGGCTGGTATTGCCGCAATGATTTCTGCAGTAGCTACATTAGTTGAATGCAACGTGAAGTTGAAAGGAACTCTATACATCGAAAGTGTAGTGGATGAGGAAGCAGGTGGAAATGGAACCCTTGCTTGCGTAATTAGAGGCTATAAAGCTGATGCAGGAATAATTGCAGAGCCAACTTCCCTTCACTACCTTTGTAATTCTAATAGAGGCGCTCAATTTTTCAGGATTAAAATTGAAGGTGGTTCTGGAGGTCTTGAGCTAAAATATACCATTCCTGAAGCGATAGAAAAAGCTTTTAAGATTTATAAGGCTGTAGATGACTTTGCAGCTATGAGGCAGATAGATGTGAAACATCCCTTGTTTAAAGCTTTTCCACTGCCTGCAAAGATTCCTACAGGAATATGTAAAATTCAGGCAGGAGACTGGCCATCAACAATACCAGGAACGTGCATAATGGAAGGAAGCTTGGAATGTCTTCCAGGTGAAGATATTCGTGAAGTTCGTGAACAATTTAAAAAATATATTGCCTTCGTTGCTCAGACAGATCCTTGGCTAAAAAGAAAACCGCCTGAAGTAGAGTGGTTTGGACTATGGCTTGAAGCAGCGGAAACTCCTGTGAACCATCCAATAGTTGAAACAATAAAGAAAACTTCCAAAGAAATTTTAAACTTCGAACCTCAGATAATAGGTGGTGGTGGAAGCGACTTAAGACTACTTAATCTTTATGCAGATACTCCATCGGTTCTTTACGGTCCTGGTGGTGGCGCGATGCATGGATTTGACGAATATGCAGATTTGAAGCAACTAATAGATTACACTAAGAGTTTAACTGTAACCATAGTGAGATGGTGCGGGGTAACGTAGTTTTGGTGGTAGAATAGTTGGAAAGTGTAAAGGACTTCTTAAGGAAACTTAAAGCTGTAACATTGCTTCAAATGGCAAAGAGAAACTATACCTACAAGGAATTATCGACAAGACTAAACTTAGATACTCCAACCCTAAATCGATATGTCAATAGGCAAATTTTACCAACGAGCAAAAGAGCACAAAAAATTATACAAACTCTTCAAAATCTTTTGAACCCTTCTATTGAAATTGTCAAATGTTTGTTTTCAGAATCTGTAGAGGAACTTCCTGAAGCAGACAAGATTTTTACATCACATCCTGAATTAGCTATGTGGATTATCAGCGAAATATTTGATAGAGTCTCTCGGAAGAGTTTTGATTCCATACTTACCGTTGAGGGAGGAGGATATTTATTTGCCTCCTGCATTTCTGCCATTACGGGTAAACGTGTAGTTTTAGCGCGAAAAAGGAAGCCACATGGATCAAATTATATTTTTGAAACCTACTATCCACATACGTTGTTAAAAGCAGGTGTTTTTAACCCAGATTTTCAAAGAAATTTGTTCCTTCCACGTTATTTAATAAGAAGAAAAGATCGTGTTATACTGATGGATGATGTGATTTGGACAGGAGAAACAATGAGAGCCCTTTTTAAAATGGCGACTAGAGTTGGTATGAACGTTAACTATGGTATTGTTATAGCTGTTTGGTCTAAAGATGTGTTTGAAACATTGCAAAAAGACCTAGCAATACACATAGATTATTTAATTCCTCTCTACAAGTATAGAAAATATAATAAAATCCTAGAAGTGCAGGAAGGGTGATCTTATGGTGAAAGTGTTTGATGGATCAATTGAACCTTTAAGTAGGGAAGATGATGAAATTTTAAAAATGGCTGTCAATATTATTAACGAAGCAGAGAAGCAAAAGATAGTTTTGAGAATTCTTGGTGCTATTGCAATATTTTTACATGGAGGAGAATTTGCCAACTTGTATAAAAAG
>JAGGSW010000164.1 GCA_021158895.1 Candidatus Odinarchaeota archaeon
CGCACCTTTAAAGAGATTTTTTTCTCTTTAAAATTTTAATTATCAATTTTAAATACATTTTCTTATTTCTTTCACATTACTAAAAAATAATTTTTTATACTAAATCGTAATATAAACTATATAAGTTGTAAGTTGAATCATATAGTTATGTAGGTGTTAAGTGTATTAACCCAATTTTTGAGGAGAGGCCGCATTTATGACCATAACTTCACAAGATCCACAATGTATTTCCAAAAGCTCTGCTTCTGAGCGCTTAAAAACATGTTTTAGATTAAATGGAAACTCCCTTAAGGACAAATTATTTAATTTATTTTTAAGGCGCCACGGGTAAGAGGTGTTGATCTTGGAGATTGAAGATAAGATTATGTCGGCTAAGGAAGCTATTAAGAAGTTTGTGAGTGATGGGAATCTAGTTTGTTTTGGTGGATTTACACACGCTATTCCTTTTGCTCTTGGACATGAAATAATCCGTCAGAGAAAGAGAAACCTAACTGTTTCTAAGGAGACCCCTGATTTAATTGTGGATCAGTTAATAGCTGCTGGATGCGTTGAGAAGGTTATTTTTAGTTGGGCTGGAAACCCGGGAGTAGGATTACTTCATGCTTTTCGCAGAGCCGTTGAAAAAGGTATTCCTCATCCAATAGAGATCGAGGAATATACTCACTTTACTCTAGGTGCCCGCTATTTTGCAGGTGCAGCGGGAATTCCCTTTGTTCCAATTATTCCAAGCGTTTTAGGCTCTGATCTTCCAAAGTACAATAAAAACTTGAAGACTATTAAATGCCCATTTACAGGTAAATTGCTTTGCGCTATCCCTGCTTTGAACCCTGATGTTGCTATAATTCATGCTCAAAGAGCCGATAAAGAAGGAAATGTACAAATGTGGGGTATAATTGGTTCAAATAAGGAAATAGCAATGGCAAGCAAGAAAGTGATAGTTTCCGTGGAAGAGATCGTAGATAGCGAGGTTATACGTAGGGACCCCAATAGAACGATTATTCCTGCGTTTAAGGTCGATGCTATAATAGAGGAGCCTTGGGGTGCTCATCCCTCCTATACACAAGGCTACTATGATAGGGATAACGAGTTTTACCTTGAATACGATAAATTAACAAGAACTGTCGAAGGTATGGAGAAATTTCTTAATGAATGGGTTTATGGTGTTGAAAACAGGAAGGAATATTTGAAGAAGCTGGGAGTTGAACGAATATTAAAACTTCTACCAAAAACTTACAGTTCTATTCCTGTTGACTACGGATATTATGGTTAAAGGTGATATTAATGAGTAAGAGGTATGCTAAGGATTATACTCTTCGAGAAATGATGATTGTCGCTGCTGCAAGAGAGTTAAAAAATGGAGACAAAGTTTTGGTTGGCATTGGAATTCCGCAATTAGCTGCTATTTTAGCTCAACGAACACATGCTCCAAACCTTAACATAATATATGAATCAGGTATTTTTGGTTCTAGACCAGCCAGATTGCCTCTTTCAATAGGTGATCCGACGATTGTGAGCGGTTCTGCAGGTGTTTTCAGCTTCTTTGAAACTTTTGCCTATCTTCTTCAGCGAGGATATATCGATGTGGGTTTTATTGGAGCTGCTCAAATAGATAAATATGGAAACATAAATACAACTGTAATTGGAGACTATTCTAAACCAAAGGTAAGACTTCCAGGAAGTGGCGGGGCATGTGCAATTTCATCCTTCGCCAAAAAGGTAATAGTTATTACTCCCCATGAAAAAAGGCGTTTTGTAGAGAAACTGGATTTCCTGACAAGCCCAGGCTTCTTGAAGGGGGGTGGTTCAAGAGAGAAAATAGGTTTGCATGGTGGAGGCCCGAGTGTGGTTATATCTACGCTAGGTATTTTACGTTTTGATCCTAAAACTGGAGAGATGTATTTGGATTCTTATCATCCAGGGGTAACTATTGATCAGGTTAAGGAAGCTACTAGCTGGGATTTGAAAATATCTCCAAATGCTAAGGAAACAGAGCCTCCAACTGAAGAAGAAATCAGAATATTGAGAGAAGAAATAGATCCCATGGGGATATTTCTTAAAAAGTAGATTAATGTGGTGAGGGTTTAAAGTGTATAAGGTTGCAATTATAGGGGTTGGGCAAACTAGGTTTGGGGAATTTGCTGATAAAGGCGTTAAGGAGCTTTTTGTTGAGGCTTTTCTTGAGGCTATAAATGATGTTGATAAGGGTATTGACCCAAAGGAGATAGAAGAAGCTTATATAGGGAATCTTGGTGTGGGTGGAATTCAGCTTGGAAATTTTTCCTCAATGGCTGTAGATCAAATAGGTTTGCATGGTATTCCTGCTACTAGAGTTGAAAACGCGTGCGCATCGAGTGGCTTTGCTTTTCGAAGCGCAGTAATGGCAATTATGTCTGGTGTTTGCGATGTAGTTCTTGCTGGTGGAGTTGAAAAAATGACTGATATTCCACGTGATAAGCTTAGATACTGGCTCGGTGTTTCTGGTGACACTGAATGGGAAAGACTTGCTGGTATGACTTTTCCTGGGGTCTACGCTTTAATGGCTTTAAGACACATGCATCAATATGGTACGAAACGGGAGCATTTAGCTATGGTTGCTGTTAAAAATCATAAGAATGGGGCACAGAACCCGAAGGCGCATTTTCAAAGGGAGACAACTCTTGAAAGGGCTTTGAATAGTCCGATGGTGGCATATCCGCTTACAATATTTGATTGTTGTCCTGTTTCAGATGGTGCATCAGTTGCAATTTTATGTAGAGCTGATTTAGCTAAAAAATATACAGATACGCCAATATATGTTGCTGGTTTTGGTGCTGGAACTGATAGGTTATCACTTTTTGAAAGGGAAGATTTCACTACTCTCATGTCCTCTGTTCTTGCTGCTAAGCAAGCTTATAAAATGGCTGGGATTAAGCCTAAAGATGTTGATGTCGCTGAGGTTCATGACTGTTTCACTATTGCTGAGATTATTGCTTACGAAGATTTGGGTTTCTGCAAAAAGGGTGAGGGAGCAAAATTAATTGAAGAGGGAGAAACCGAGATAGGCGGTAGAATACCTGTAAACCCAAGCGGGGGATTAAAAGCTAAAGGTCATCCTATTGGAGCAACTGGTACAGGTCAAATATATGAAATTGTGAAGCAGTTGCGCGATGAGGCTGAGAAGAGAAGTAGACAGGTGAGTGGAGCAGAGATTGGTTTAACACACAATGTTGGTGGATCTGGTGGTACAGCTGTTGTTCACATACTTAGGAGAGGGTGATTTTATGGAGGGTAAATGTGGAATTGTAGGATATGGTGTGTATATTCCAAGATTTAGAATAAAGAGTGAAGAGTATGTTAAGGCTTGGGGCATTTTTGCTGCCCCGGGGGTAAAGGAGAAAGCTGTTGCTGGTTTTGATGAAGATCCTATAACGATGGCTATAGAAGCCTCTATGAATGCTATTAACTATGCTGGTATCGATGCTACCGATATTAATTGTGTTTATTTTGCTTCCTCCCATCCTCCCTATGCGGAGAAACTTATGTCTAGTACTATTTCAACGGCTATAGGTGCACCTTCAAACATTGCTACTTCGGATTTCACTTCTTCAACTAAAGCGGGCACGGCAGCTATGCTTGCGGCGTTAGATTTTGTAGCTTCAGGTAGAGGAGATTTTGCTCTTGTTGTTGCTGCTGATAGTCCCTATGCGGATTTTAAAGATTTTATTGAGCATCGTTTAGGTAGCGGTGCAGTTGCTTTTATAATTGGTAAAGAAGATTTGATAGCCTTTATAGAAGGGATCCATTCTGTTAGTATGGAGTTTTTCGGTGAAAGATTTAGGAAGAGTGGAGAAAAATTTCTTAGAGATCTTGCAATCAGATCATATGCCAAATACGCCCTTAATAAAATTTACACTATGTGTGTTAGTGAACTTCTTAGGAAGATTGGTAGGAAGCCTGATGACTATAAGTACGTTGTTTTTCAGCAGTTTGACAGGAGAACTCCGTTAGAAGTAGCGTTAAGACTTGGATTTAAACCTGAGCAAGTTACTCCAACACTTTTATGCACTAAGATAGGTGATACAGGTTCTGCGTCATGCCTTATAAGTTTGGCATCGATTTTAGATGCAGTTAATCCTAATGAGAGGATACTTGTTGTTTCTTACGGTGCGGGTGCTGGTAGCGATGCTTTAAGCATTGTAGTAACGGAGAACATTAAGAAAAAGAAGGATTTTTTAACTGTTGAGGATTACCTTGAAGATAAGGAATATGTGGACTATTTGACGTATTTGAAGTTTAAGAGGGGAATATAGGCTGGAGGGATGAAAATGGCATATGTTTCTATTCCAGCTTATTGGAAGACCATACCTCAAAGATATAGTTTGATTGGATTAAGATGCAAAAACTGTGGATACATAAATTTCCCGGCAAGAGAGATATGTGCTAAATGTGGTAAAAAATCGGAATTCGAACCTATAAAATTGAGCGGTAAAGGGAAAATATACTCCTATACGATCATTGCCGCCGGCAGTACACCTCCAGAATTCTTGCTACAGGAAAAATATGTTGGTTCATACCCTGTGGCCATCATAGAATTGGTAGAAGGCCCGAAAATTGTTGCACAGCTTACTGATTATAAAATCGAAGAATTGAAGATTGGAATGGAAGTTGAGGCGGTTTTCAGAAAAATATACGAAGACAACCAAGTAATTAGATATGGAATAAAATTCAGGCCGATTAGAAAACGTAGAATACATAAAGGGAGTTAAAAAGTGATACATACGACATTTAATCTCAGCAAATCACAGTTTATGGGACGTAGGTTGTCAATAAAAAGAAAATGAAGGAAATACTTTAGATGGATTTGTTTTCCGTACTAGCTCAACGGTTACCTAAAGATTTATTAATACTAAATTTGACTTAGATTCTAGGCGTGGTGATGAACATTGACAGAAAAGATAAGAATATTTCATGCTGTAGATGTACATGGAAGTGAAATTGTTTGGCGAAAATGGTTATCAATTCCAAAAATTCACAAAGCAGATATATTGCTTTTTTGCGGGGATTTAACCGGCAAACTAGTTGTTCCTATAATCGAGGAGAAACCTGGGCGCTATAAAACTCAAATATACGGAAGATGGGTTAAAGAAAAGGGTGAAAAGGGTCTCAAGAAATTGGTCGACAAAATTTCCTCTATAGGCTTTTATCCACACGTATGCGATCCAGACGAATATGAACATCTTAGGAGCCACCCCGAAGAAGTTAATGAACTCTTCCGAAAATATATGATTGAAAGATTGGACAGATGGTTAACTATGGCCGAGGAAAAAGTGCCCGAAAACGTAAAAATAGTAGTAATGCCTGGAAACGATGATTCACAGGAGATAGATGAAACAATAAAGGCTCATGGGGATAGAGTCATTTATCCTCTCGGTAGACCTATAAATCTTTGTTTTGACTACGAGATGATTAGTTTTGAATGGGTTAACCCAACGCCATGGGACACGCCTCGCGAAGCACCTGAGGAAAAACTATGGGAAATGCTGCAAAAATTGAAGGATCAAGTTACTACCGACTGGAATAAGGTAATATTGAATTTCCACTGCCCTCCCTTTGGAACTAAATTGGACTTAGCTCCGAAACTGGATGAAAACCTGAAACCACAAGTGTTTATGGGTAGCGTTATATATGAACATGTGGGTAGTAAATCTATAAGGAGATTTATTGAGGAAAATCAGCCCATGCTTGGTCTACACGGTCATATTCATGAATCTTATGCCTCAGATTATATAGGTAAAACTCTTGTAATAAATCCTGGATCGGAATATAGTGAGGGTATACTTAGAGGTTTTATTATAGATCTTACTAAGGATGGAATTGAAAAATGGTGGAAGATAGAGGGATAACTAATAGTGAGGAAGAATTTATACCTAGTGAAGAGTTTATAAACACCGCAAAGACTTTGATAGAGGAGGCGCAAAAAGAAGGTATTATACTACGGGTTATGGGCGCATTAGCTATAAGGATACACTCTACGCCTGAAATGGCAGAACTTCACAAAAAACTTGGAAGGTTTGCAGGGAAAAAGCATACGTTTACCGCCGTAGCTATTTTAGACTATCAAAAGCCTCGACCAAAAGTCCAATAGACCACCC
>JAGGSW010000074.1 GCA_021158895.1 Candidatus Odinarchaeota archaeon
TTATATTACTGGTACAAGCGTTTTTTTGTCTAAAATATGAATATATCACATTAAATTATTGACATTTCATACATTTCTGAAATTTTCAGTTTCTCAGGATACAAAGAGGAACATTAATAACCTTTTCAAGGAATTTTAAAGTAGTAAATATTTTATGAGTTGGCTTGGAGGGGTTATAAATTGAGTATAGGAATTCTTTTGAACGTTTTTGCAAGATATCCATTTATTGTTCTTGCCTGTTTACTATTAGGCGGAGGAATTCTACTTGGAGTAACTGGCTTAATCACCGGGATACAGCTGTTTAATCTGCTTTCCGTTGTTCTAATAGTCTGCGGTCTGACTGTAGTCCTCGTAAAAATTCTCCTGAAGTTAGGTTACCAAAAGAGTTGATATTCATCATTCGGAGCACTGCAGGCAACTTATTTTATGTTCAACTTCAAAAGTTTCAAACCCTTACATGAAACAATTTATTGTGAATTTCACGGCTGCAGCTGCATTAAGCAATATTTTATCTTCAAAAACATAAAACAAATAAAAATAGAATTATAAACCTGATAATATGTCGGCACTTTAACCAATAAAATGTTTTATTACAGTCTTATAAAACTAAGTTATTGCATCTATACAATCAATTCTATTTGGCGGGTTTAGTCACATTACCCACATATATTTTTGAGTATCTTTAAAAATAAGCAGAGGAATTGTTAAATTATGCCACGGTTCTTAGATTTATTTCTCTATGAAATCCGTCAAAGCAAAGACAAAATAAAGAAACTTTTAACAATTTCAAAAGACAAACTTCAGCTATATGAAAGTCTTTTCCCTAAATACTGGAATTCCCTTCCCGATATTCAATATTTTAAGGGAGAGGTTTTCGCCGTGGACAGTAGCGACGGCATTATTGAATATAGGGATGGCGTAATTATTCATGTTTGCCGAGCATTAGCGTTGTCAAATACTCGTAAAGAATGTAGGGAATTAAAAGTAAACATCTTTTACGATCCGAGGAAAAGAAACGATCTTGTAATTTTTAGAAGTCGAATGAGAGAGCACCTAGAACATTTAGTTTCCCTAAAATGTTTAAACAACTACAATGAAGATTTAAATAGCCGAGTATTGTTTTTAGACGGTTCCCTCTACGGTAGAATGTCACATGTACCAAAAGACTCAGAAATACCTGGTTATCAATCTTTCATGTTAGATTACATAGAAACTTACAGCAACTTTCTCAAAAAATCTAAGGAGAAAAACATACCAATAATAGGTGTAAGCAAAGATTCGAGATCAAGACTTTTAGGAAGAATCCTACTTACACATAAACTAAAAAACTATCTTACATGTAGCTCATTAAACTCTGAAACGGAAACAGCAATATTGTCTAGCTGGAGTGAAATTTGGAAAAGACCTAGAAACGCTTTGAGGAAAATAGAAAAACTTTCAAAAGAAACCACAATACCCTCTGAAATCAAAGAAGTTTTCAAAGAGGCTTTAACCTCGAGACCAGACATACAAATCATATCTAGTCTCATAAAAGAACCGGGATACACAACTCCACTTATTTTAGGAATACCAACACCTGCTCTCGACCCGCTACTATATGCTTTCGAGAGCGGAACCTTAGAAACCTACATTGAAAACAATTTTTCGAAAACTCTAGTCGAAGAAGGAGAAGAAATAGTAGAAAAAGCCAAAAAAATTTTACTAAAAATATTCGAATACCCCGCAATCTACATGTTCTATTACATCCCAGGAAAAAACGAAATTCCACTGCGAATAGATGTTCCCGGCTGGACACTTGGATTCAACTATCACATGGATGACGTAAAAAGCTACGAGACCCTTTACTCCGAGAATAAACTTGAATGGATACTAAACATGTTAAATAGTTTTTATGCTGGACCAAAACACTACAACGTTTTATTAGAAGAGGTTGACCTGAAAGTTAAGCTCAAACAAAGAGATCTTATAACCATTTATGAATCAGCCTTAATGAAAGAGCTTAAAATGTTGATAGAACATACGAGGGATGTAAGACGTGTCAAATACCCGTAGTCTCAAACTTCTCGGAAGAATAGTTGGAGAAGCGTCCCCAACAGAATTCCTTTTCGTAGCAGACAAAGAAAACCACCCACCAAAATTCGAATACGTCATAGTTTACTCAAAAGAAGACGTAGGAGGAACCGTACAAGAAGTACAGGTACTGGCACAAGTAACAGGAGTAATATCGAGAAGCACATCCTACAACATAGATTTAGATCTTGAAGCCCTAGAGAGAATGTTCCACGCAGGGGTAGAAGATGTTAACGTAATTTGTCAAGCAAGAACCTTAGGATACATGGCTGAAATCAACGGAAAGAAGGAAATTTTGATACCGAGAAGAGCAATATACCCGGGAAACGAAGTTTACCTAGCACCAGACGAACTAGTACAAGAATTCTTCTCGTACTCCGAAGAAGAGGGACTACACATAGGCTACCTAATATCGAGAAGCACAATACCAGTTCACATATCAGTTAACGGCTTCAAAAGGCATCTAGCAATATTAGCGCAAACAGGAGCGGGAAAATCGTATACAGTAGGCGTACTCGCAGAAGAACTCTTAGCGAAAGGAGCCACGATAATAATCATTGACCCCCATGCAGACTACGTTTTCCTAAGCAGAAAACCTGATGGAACAAGATACGAATATGCTGATAGAATTAAAATTTTCAGAAACCCCAGCAGCACGGGAAGATATTCTAAAGAGGAACTAGACAACGTATACGACTACACGATTAGGTTCTCCGATTTAACGGACGAGGAAATCTGTGAAATCTTAGAGATACCTGAAAAATGGACAAACATCAAAGCAATAATATCAGAAGCGCTCAGCGAACTAAAAGAAGAAAAAAGAGGAGACTACACGTATAAGGACCTTGTAAGCAAACTTGAAGAAATAGCTAAAAGCGGAAATAAAAAGAAAGCACCTCATGCTTTCAACGCCTTAAAACATGTTAGAAAACTTGAAAAACTAAAGGTTTTCGGAGAAGAAACCACGTCAATAAAAGAAATGTTAAAACCGGTTCAACTGTCAGTCATAGATCTCTCCGGCTTAAATGATGCAAGCATGGACTACATTACATATCGCATTTTAAACAGCTGCTACAACGAAGTGTCAAGTGGAAACTTCCAGTACCCAATCTTCGTAATAATAGAAGAAGCCCACAAATTCATACCTAGAAAAAGAGAAGGACGAAGAATGTCCAGAGAAATAATAAATGTTATTGCAGCTGAAGGAAGAAAATTCGGAATATTCATGACTCTAATAAGTCAAAGACCTTCAAAAGTAGATCCAGACGCCCTAAGCCAATGCAACAGTCAAATAATACTTCGAGTATCAAACCCCATGGATCAAAGAGCAATAATGGAGTCAAGTGAAAGACTAAGCGAATCTCTGCTCAGAGATCTCCCAGGTTTAAACGTAGGGGAAGCAATAATAGTAGGCGAAGTAACAAAGGTTCCAGTAATGGTTAAAATAAGGAGCAGACGTACAAGAGAAGGAGGAGCAGACATAGATATTTTAACAAAACTGAAACAGGCGAGAGAAGAAGCAAAAATCCTACAAGAAATAGAAGAAACCCAAGAGAAAACCGTGGTTCAAGAGGGTACAATGTACTCAGAGGTGTAACAATGTCAACAATAAAAATATTGCACACAGCGGACAACCACTTAGATCCAGCCTTAACCATGTATCGACATAAAATAAACGAGAGAAGAAAAGATTTTTGGAACGCCTTCAAATACGTCTTAGACTACGCAGATAAAACAAAACCAGACCTATTCCTAATATCAGGAGACCTATACGACAGAGTAAACCCTAGAAACCCGCCGAGAACACACATCCTAAAACATTTTCGGCACCTACATAACAAAGGAACAAAAATATTCTTAGTAGGAGGACATCATGATACCCCACGTTCAGTTGAGGAAGGGGCTTCACCTCTAGATGAACTTGCAGCCTCAGGATACGTAACATACCTAGCGGGAGTAATTAAACCCGCAATAGAACACGTAAAAATAAACGACTTAGATGTCTGCATATCAGGTTTAACCTACAACTTCAATCTAGCCCCGGGAGAAGATCCGTTAAGAAAATCTAAACCTGGAGTAGAGGGAGACATCAACATACTAATGCTACACTACACAATCCAGGAATTCGCATCTTACATAGTAAATGAGCCACTAGTAAGACTCTCAAACATACCAAGTGAAATAAACTATGTAGCAGCGGGACACATACATGAACATAAAGAAAAGCAGCGAAACAGAACCCTCGTAGCTTATCCTGGAAGCACCGAGCGAAGAAGCTTCATAGAAGAAAAAACAGAGAAAAAGGGCTTCTTATGGATAGAGTTAAATCAGGAAAAAATAGTAAACAAAGAGTTTATCGAAGTACCTACAAGACCAATGAAAACCTTAACCTACCATCTCACACCAAACACGTTAAGCCCAACAACAGAAATAATATCATACGCTTTACAACATAGAGACCCAGAACTCATTTTAAGGCTGCAAATAACTGGAAAAGTACCTTTACACACCTTAACAAAATATCAAAGAAACGAAATACTAAGAAGACTGTTAGATCACTTCTTTTTCGTTATAATAGACGATAGAGATCTCATATACAAGGCTGAGAAATTTGAAACAGTAGGAAGATTAACACCGCTTAAAGCCTTCACAGACTGCATGAATCAACTAATACAAAAAGAAAACAACCCACAGCGGCGAAGAATACTTGAATTAGCAAAGAAAATAGGCGTAGAAAAACTTGAAGAGGCGGGGGCATGGTGATCCTAAACCGCCTAGAAGCTCACAACTTCAGGAAACTAAACATAACATTGGATTTTCCGCAAGGAATGCTTATAATAAAGGGGCCAAACGAAGCTGGAAAATCAACAATACTAGAAGCAATACTATACGCCCTATTCGGAAAACTTATGCGAGGAACAAAAGAACTGGCTATAAACCATCAATCAAACATAGCAAAAATAAAACTAACATTCACAGTGAACGGCCAACAATACCTAGTACAAAGAATACTGAAAAGAACAGAAACACACGCAAAAATATACAAAATAACATCTAACGGGCTAGTTCCACAAGCATTAACAGTACAAGAAACAAACAAATTCATAAAAAACCTGCTTGGAGGCCTGTCATTCAACGAGGTCCTAGTAACAAACATAGTAGCACAAAAAGAACTAGACAAACTCCTAGAACTAAAAGGACAAAGCAGAGAAAAAATAATAAACGCTCTCCTAGGGCTTGAAAGCTACAACAAAGCAATAGAAAAAATAGCAGAGGAGCGGAGAGAAAAAGGCCGTGAACTAGAAGCGAAAAAGGATAAGCTCAGCGAAATAGAAAAAAGACTAGAAGCATACAGAAAGGATCTAAAAGAACTGAAAGAGAAACAGCAAAAACTGAAAGACAATGAACAGGAGTTCAACGAGAAAAACAAAAAGTTAGAAGAAAAACGTCCAATATATCTAAAACTGAGAGAATATAGAGAGGCGTTAAATCAAAAACATCAATTAGAAGCCGAACTAAAGGGAGTAGAAAACGTAACAAAACAACTGAAACAAAACTTAGAGAATTTAGAAAACCAAATAGGAGAAAAACAAGAAACCCTGAATAAAACAATAGAGGAGGTATTAGAGGAAAACGATAGGCTTGAAAAATATAAAAACTTAGAAAAAACGAAAGAGTTGTTAAAAGAAGCGGAGAAAAGGTTTAAAGAACTTCAAGAATTAGAAAACAATAAGCAAACCTTATTAAATGGATTAAAAAAGCTAAAAGAAGAATTAAAACGGTTAAAAGAAAAACAAGAATCGAAAGAAACGAAGGAAATTCTAAAAAGGGAGGAAGAACTTCAACAGAAACTCGAGAAAACAAAAATATCACCTATAATGTTTTTCCTACTTCTTTTACCCTCCATCCTAGCTCTAATATCGTTTCCACTAATTGTGATAGGCCCCCTAGTTGTTACAGCATATATTTTCTACATTACAAAAATTAGAAGTTCCCTTCAGCAAGAATTAATCAAAATAAAAGACAAGGTAATAGAATT
>JAGGSW010000078.1 GCA_021158895.1 Candidatus Odinarchaeota archaeon
GCAAATAATTCCAGCAGCGCTTAGAATACTTGAAGGCTTTGGATACGATGAAAAACAATTAAAAACAGGGGAAAGACAGGTATCGCTTTTTGATTTCTTAAAAAAATGAGATTGAGGCTTTGAATAAAATGTCATATGATAAAGAAAAATTTGACAGGTTTATGGAAGATATTAAAAAAGCAATAGAATCTTTGGGAGAGAATCTCACTCAAGAATCCTTTCTTATTTATCATGATGATGCTGACGGAATAACTTCAGCAGCTATCCTTAAAGAAAGCTTAAAAAATATAGGCTTGGAAGTACGGATGATTTGCCTAGAAAAACTTTATCCCCAAGTTGTTCAAGATTTACATGCAAAAAAGAATAGAACCTTTTTCTACGTAGATATTGCAGCAGCTCATGCAGAGTTTTTATCAAAGATAAATAAGGGCCGCAATTTAACAATTATATTGGATCATCACGATGCAGTACCCTCCAAAGATCCGCTTATTTACAACCTGGATCCTGAACTCTATGGTTTTAGTGGAGAAAGAGATGCCTCAGGAGCTACTACTACGTATCTTTTTGCAAAATGTTTAGATCAATCTAACGCAAAACTAGCTCATTTAGCCGTAATTGGAAGTGCTGAAATACCAGGTAACTTATCTGGATTGAATAAAATTCCTCTCAATGATGCAGTCAAACAAGGGAAAGTGGTCATTTCAAAAAGAGGAGAAAAGGAACTATACTCAGTAAAGCTTAATGGAGGTACGTTTTCTCACACAGATTTATCAAAAAAGCTAACCATACTGGGATCGGTTGGATACTATAAAGGTGGTCCTGAAATCGCTGTAAGGGCATGTCTTCACGGAATAACTCCAGAAACGCTAGATAAAATCAAAGAATTAGAAAACAAACGTAAGCAAGTAAATAAGAGACTTCTAAGTAAGCTCAGAATTAAGGGACTCAAAGAAATTGGTCACATTCAATATTTTCATGCTGAAGATGAGTTCAAAGGGATGGGTGTTAAGGTAATAGGTACCTTTTGCTCCTATCTAAGTTATCAAAAATGGATAAAGCAAGACAAATATCTTGTAGGATTTATGAATATGCATCCACAAATACCAGGATATGGAGAACTAAGGGGAAGTTTTGTGAAAGTGTCTGTTAGAGTCCCTCAACTCTTAAAACAAAAAATTGAGAGAAATGATGCAGTCCCGGTAAATGTGATTTTAATAGAAGCTTGCAAAAAACTTTCAGGATTTGCTGATGGCCACACAGTAGCAGCATCCGGAGTCATACCGAAAGGAACCGAACTAAAACTCATAAATGAAATGAACAAAGAAATAACTAAGAGAAAAAATACAGGTAGGAAGGGGACACTCGATTTTTTCTTAAAAACTACGTAATTTCTCTAATATTAGCCTACTTCCTCAAAAGTGAGAACGGAAAGATCGACTGGGCACTTGGTTACGCCTCTTCTAACAGCACCAATAATATACTCGACTCCCTTTTCACCCGCAACGTCTACAAGTCTCTGGGTAATAACGCCATCAAAGACTATAGCTCTCACGTTGTCCAATTTTTGTAGTGTCTCTGCTAGCTCACCAACTGAGGTCCTCTTTATAACCTTAAAACCATTTCCATATATTATTGCTTCGCCTCTTCCACGTACTTCATCTATTCCCTTTAATATTTGTTCAGGAACCTTTACTTTTACTTCTTCTCTAACGGCTTTCTGTTCTTCAACTCTAACCTTAACAGGTTGAATTTTCTTTAATTCTTCCTTTCTTCTTTCCACCGTAAATTGTTCAACCGGAAGTTTACTTCTTAATGCCTTAACTATTTCTTTCCTAGTTAATTCTTCTACTTCTCTTCCTGGAGGGGCCCTTGCAATATAATCGATATCAGCTACTTGTAGAAGTTCCTTAAGTATAAGCTCTCCTCCTCTATCTCCATCAACAAAAGCTATAACATTCTTTTTACGACTTAGTTCAATTATCGTCTTTGGAATGTTAGTTCCCTCAACAGCTATAACGTTCCTAAAACCATGTTTAAGAAGATTAATGACATCTGCTCTCCCTTCAACAACTATGATCGTATCCGCGTCATCAATATTTGGCCCAGCCGGCAAACCTTCAGGACCGTATCTGATCAACTCACCAGTTCTTACAGCTCTCATAACCTGCTCTGTGATCTCCTGACTTTCAGGAACCACTTCTTCTTCCCATTTCCTTAAAATTTCCACAGCTCTTTCTACAATTCTCTTTCTTTTCTCCTCACGCACATCTTCAATTTTCTCTAAAGTAACCCTAGCTGTACACGGACCCACTCTATCAACAGTTTCAAGTGTAGCTGCTAAAATAGCAGTTTCTATCCTATCAAGGCTAGATGGAACTATTATCGTTCCTGTAGATTTTCCTCCTCTAGTTTCTAAATTAACTCTTATTCTACCTATTCTACCTGTCTTTTGCAATTCTCTTAAATCGAGTTCTTCACCCAATAATCCTTCAGTTTGACCAAATATTGCTCCTACAACATCAGATTTTTCAACAACACCATCTATTTCTATTCTTGCCTTAATAACATATTTCATCGTGTCATATTCACTTTTTCCTACCAAATTTGACACCTCCAAATGTTAAATCTCTTCTATTCAGTCTCAGAATAGTTTTCCTAATGCCTTCAATGCAGGATACTTGTCCTGCTAAGGCATGTTTAAGTTCATTTCTCATTTCATGTAAAGGAATGGTTCCCCCTATTTCAAGAAGAGACGAAAGGGTTTTCGCTATTTTTTCCCCTTTTTCGTCAAAATCTGTAAGTATAAGAACTCTTCTACAGCCATATAATTGGTCAATTAACGTGTTTAAACTCTGCTGAGATACTTTAATTATTCTTCCTTCTACCCCGAGAGTCCGAAGGACTTCTTCGTCCTTTTTCCCTTCAACCAGTATGGGAACGCCTTCGCTGGCTATTTCCCTTATTTTTTCAAGAGTCCTTTCTATTCTTTCTACTATTTCTTCTTTCATTGAGATGTCCTCTTTTTGTAGGTATTTATGCCTCTGAATGCAAGTAAAGCTATAATTAACTCTCTAATCTCTAAACAAGTACAACTTAATACTTTTATTTCTTCTAATTTAAAGTATCGACTGACAAATTTATCGATGTTTAAAATGTAAATATATCGATAGCTAGCGTTTTTTCCCTTATTTAATTTTTACGTCTACCACCACGTGAACAAGTCCAGGCCCGTAACTTTTAACAACACGCCTATGAGTTATTCGTTTGACTTCACGGTTACTTTTTATAGCAGCAGATTTTACATCGCTAATTGGTTTTTGAAATATGTCACTTGTCTTGTAAATATTGTGGTAATGAATTATTCCACCTTCAGCCTTAACACCCATCATTGCTGCTTCAAGAAATTCTTGCGTTCTCTCCACATAACCCATGACTATTCTATCAGCTTTGTGCCTCAAAAGTTTCGGAACGATTTCCTTAGAGTCTCCTTGAATTGGATAAACTATATGATCAACATTATTCAAAAAAACATTTTCTAATAGGTATTTATATGCCAAAGGGTTTAATTCGATAGAAAATATTCTTTTCGGCCGACAATGAACAGCTATAGGAATAGAAAATTGACCTATACCAGCAAACATATCAATGACTACCTCATCTGAAAAAACAATTTTGGACATTCTTAACCGTTCATGCTGATTTCCAAGACAGAACATAAGCCTTTTTGCATCTAATTTAAATCGGCACTCATTCTCAATTACCATAGTCTCCGTGTTCATGTCACCAGCAATTACTTCAACTTTTGGCTCTCTAAAAATTCCTTGTATACCTTCGACAAGATTTAAAACACTTTTAACACGAGGATCATTCTTCAAAATTATCCTGCCTATCTCCTCCTTTAGGTACGAATATTCATCTGGTAGTTTAATAACGGCTAAATCGCCTAGGACCTTATATTTTGCTGGTAGTTTATTTAACTCGTCCGTAGATAAACCTAACTCTCTTTTTAGCACGTCTTTTAACTTTGGAACCTTTTTAATCAACAGTAACACCATCTCTTAACACTATAGCTTTAAAAAAAGAGCGTTGAAGCGCATGTGGCCTTAGCAGTAACACTCGGCGTCATAGAGAGGCAAACGCCTCCTCTTGGCCGAGTTCTCTTTGCTAGGCCCTTAGGGCGCTTCAACCTCCGGCCCACCTGTCCCGTACCTGGGTTGGCTCCACGTACATCGTAAGCGGTGACACACCGCTCTTCACGCGCAGAGCCCATCACGTACGGATTACCGGTGGGCCAAGTAATCCTAAGTAGAGATTTGTTTATAAATTTGTCTTTGAGAAGTTTTTCTTAAGACTTTACCATTCCTATTTATTTCACCACTTCTAATTCTATGGGAAGATATCGGTTTTCCATTTTCTGCAAGAAGTAACGGTATGACAAAAATGATTAAAGGACACATACCCTTTGAAACTCTTATTCTGTTAATTTCAAGAGCTCTTCCTAGGGTTTCCTCACTAACAACAAGTCCCTCAATACTTTCATCTATGGTGGTAGGACCATAGACATCATTAAGAGGGAGTATTTTACATCTACTTAATAACCCTTTATCCTCCAGAAATTCTTTAAGTTCCTTCAGTCTTTCATCGAAACTTAATATCTCCCTTCCTAAAAACTTATTTTTCACCATATTGTCCGTCGTTAGGCCAATAATAACCTCATCACCGACTTCAAAAGCCTTTAAAATAAGTTTTTTATGACCACGATGCAAACGATCAAAGGTCCCTCCGACAGCTACAAGTTTCAATTTCAAGTTAAACACCATTAAAAAGAAATTAGATTATTAAAACTCTATTTCTTCGCCAGGCTTTAATATAACAACCCTTACCTCAGGGGTTCTTTGTTTAACAAGCTCTGCAAACCTATTGGGATCCTGCCTAATTACAGGAAACGTGTCATAGTGCATGGGAATTACTGTCTTAGGTTTTAATAGCTCTGTTGCCAAAGCTGCTTCTTCGGGTCCCATTGTATAATATCCTGAAATAGGTAGCAAAGCGTACTCTGGCTTATATAATTCTCCTATAATTTTCATGTCTCCAAAAACTTGAGTGTCACCTGCGTGGTAGATGGATGCGCCTGGGACATGTATGACAAATCCTACAGGAGACCCACGTGTAGCGCTGTGAAATGCTTTAACCATAGTGATTTTTACCCCCTTTATGTCTGTAGTACCACCAATGTTCATTCCTTCAACTTTCTCTACGCCTTGTTCTTGAAGATATACGGCAAGGTCATAGATCGCAACCAAAGTGGCGCCAGTTCTTTTACAAATATCTACGGCGTCACCTACATGGTCGCCATGGTCGTGAGTTACAAGTACAATATCACAGTCTTTTATATCGGAAGCTTTGATGGGAGCTAAAGGATTTCCTGTCAGAAAAGGGTCTATGAGAATTTTTACTTTTTCAGTCTCTATTTTGAATGCAGCATGACCCAAAAATATTATTTTTCCCATCTTTCCTACCTCCCTTTTGTTTCTCTCATCTTCCGTGGAGGAACAACATAAATATCGTCGATATAAAGATTACCTGAACATTTTTCACAAGTCCCTACTTGCTTAAAAATGTAGTCTCCACGTTGAAATTTTCTTTCCTCTTTGTAATCACATTTTTCACACTTAATAACAGTTACTGTGTGATACTTTTCCATTTCTAACATCTCCTCTCTAGGTTGAGTTCTCAACGTGAAGAGAAAAATTAAAACCAAAAGTAATAAGTATACTAACCAGAAGTTTTTGAAACCATATTTCAAGTAAAGCAAGTAAAAAACAAGAAATACAACGAATGTTATTGCTGTTATAACCAAATTCACTAATGTCTTTGATTTTTTCAAGATTATCCCCTTTAGTAACCTATGCCTATCGTATTTCCAATACCCGCTATGAGAACAATATCACCTGGTTTAGTTCTCTCATTTATTATTCTTTTTATTCTTTCTACGACTTTTCTAGTTGCTTCTGCAATCTCTCTTCTCATTGGGGAAACAGCTTCTTCAATAGATTCCTTAATAATAATAGCATTTAGTGGTACTTTATA
>JAGGSW010000096.1 GCA_021158895.1 Candidatus Odinarchaeota archaeon
ATTTATAGCTATGGTAATGATAGAAAAAAGCGGAAGAAGATACTAAATTAAAATTTAATTTTAAATATTTTCAGTTATCAAATTTAAAACTGTTTTGAAAGCTTTATCTACGTTTTCTCCAGTTTTGGCTGATGTTTCAATATAACCAAACAAGTTTAGCTTCTTAGCTAAAGAAATAGCTTCACTTTTTTCTACTTGCCTATTTTCAAGATCTTTTTTGTTCCCAATAAGGATGATTGGAATGTTCCCAGATCTTTCTCTGCATATTTTAACCCACTCAGGAATCTCTAAGAAACTTTGCCGATTCGTTAGGTCAAAGACCGCAAGTCCACCATTTGCCCCTATAAAAAAGGTGTTAACCATCTGAAACAGTTGTTTGAACCTTTCTTGGCCGCCGAGATCCCAAATTTGCAGGGAAACTGTTCCCAGCTTACTGCTTTCCTCAGTCTTTGATAAGATGTCGCATCCTATTGTAGCTTTATATGATTCTTGGAAATAGCCTTCTGCATACCTTTTACATAAGCTAGTTTTGCCAACACCCCAAGGACCCATAACGATCACTTTAAAAACATATGTTGCATTCATTGTCAGCACCTCATAAGGTTCATAATGCAACATTTTAAATTTGTTAAGTTTTGCACCGAGTTGGGGGATTGTCTTTAGTTTTACTGGTATTTAAGATTAATCATTTAAATGCTTAATCAAAAGATAGGTTAGTGGAATTCGATTAACATTTAATACCCAAGCAATATAAAAACCAGTATCGATATTTAAATCACGAAAAATGTTGGAGGGTCAAAATGTCAAACAATTCTTCTATTCTAGGTGAAGCTGGTAAAAAAACTTTAATGATGGGAAATGAGGCTATAGCTCGAGGAGCTATTGAAGCAGGGATAAAAGTTGCTACAGCTTACCCTGGTACACCCAGTACGGAAATTGTCGAAACACTTGCTGAAGTCGCTAAAAATCTAGGTATACATGTGGAGTGGGCTGTAAATGAAAAGGTAGCTTTAGAAATAGCTTTAGGTGCCGCTTTTTCTGGCGTTAGAGCACTTGTCGCTATGAAAGCTCCAGGGTTAAATGTTGCAATGGACGCTTTGATGAGCGCCACTTATTCTGGGGTAAATGGAGGCTTAGTGATCGTTGTTGCTGATGATCCTGGTCCCCATACAACTCAAACAGAACAGGATAACCGTTTTATGTCTAAGATAACTCTTCTACCAATGTTAGAACCTTCAGATCCACAGGAAGCCAAAGATATCGTCAAAGAAGCCTTTAAAATATCCGAAAAATTGCAGCTTCCAGTAATCGTTAGAACTACTACAAGAGTTAACCATACCTCCGCCGATGTCATTTTAGGTGAAATAGAAGTTGTAAAGAAAGAACCTTGGTTTTATAAGGAACCCATGAGGTATATTAGAGCCTCTATGGCTTGGAATCTCACTAGACATAAATGGCTTAACCAACAAATGGAAAAAGCAAAGGAAATTATGGAAAATCTTCCATTTAACAAATTAGAGATGAAAGGAGATGAAAAGGTTGGCGTAATTGTTTCAGGTGTCCCATACAACTATCTAAAGGAAGTAATTAAAAAATATGTCGTAAAGAAAGTTGCAGTTTTAAAGATTAGCGCAATAAACCCTCTTCCAGAGAAATTAATCAAAAAATTACTGTCAAAGGTCGATAAAGTACTTGTTCTCGAAGAACTAGAACCTTATCTTGAATTTCACGTTAAATCACTTATATCAGAAATTGGAAGAAATATAGAAGTTTTAGGTAAGTTCAATGGTATTACTCCTAGAGAAGGGGAATTTTCACCTGAAGTAGTTAGGTCAGCGCTAGAAAAACTTCTTAATATTAAATTAGGAAAGCGGTTTAGAGATATGAGGGAAAAAGTACTAGAGGAAATTAAAAGTATTTTACCTAGGCGTGCTCCTCCTATGTGCCCTGGCTGTCCTCACAGAGCAACGTATATAGCTTTGAAGAAAGCTATTAAGCGTTTAGGTCTAAAGTTAGAAGAAGTTTCTGTTTTTGGCGATATTGGCTGCTATGCTCTTAGTTTACAGCCTCCTTTAGAAGCTATTTGGACTGAGCATTGCATGGGTGCTAGTATCGGTATGGCTGCTGGACTTTACTTTGCGGGTTCACGTCAAAAAGCTGTTGCAACTATAGGTGATTCAACTTTCTTCCATATGGGTATTCAGCCTTTAATAGATGCTGTGCAGCATAATGCAAACATAACCGTGATTGTTTTAGATAATGGCACTATTGCTATGACTGGTCATCAACCTCATCCTGGGAGCGGTGAAATAGCTACAGGTGAAAAAGTCAAACCCATATTGATTGAAGACATTGCTAAGGCTATAGGTGTAAAATTTGTCAAAGTTGTAGACCCCTATGATCTAAAGGAAACCACAGATGTTTTGGTTGAAGCACTTAAGTTTGAAGGAGTATCTGTGGTTGTTGCTCGCCGTCTATGCGCCATATTAGCTGTGCGAAGAAAGCTTACAGGTCCACCTTGCTACGTTGATCCAGATACTTGTACTGGTTGTCGTACATGTATTTTACAGCTTGGTTGTCCTAGCTTAGTTTGGGAAGGAGAAAAAACAGTTATTGATACTGATACTTGTACTGGTTGTGGTGTTTGTATTCAAGTTTGTCCTTATAACGCCATAAAGATGGAAAAGGAGGAGTAAAAATGGTTAAGGAATTTAATTTGTTGATTTCTGCTGTCGGTGGCCAAGGAGGTTTAACATTAAGTAGAGTTATTGCTAGTGCTGCTGTTAAAATAGGGTTAAAAGTAAGAGTTGGAGAGACTCTGGGTATGAGTCAACGTGGGGGTGCCGTCATTAGCTTTGTTAGAATGGGTGAAGATGTTTATAGTCCTTTAATTCCTGAAGGAGAAACAGACGTGCTTATAGGAATGGAACCCATTGAAGCTTTAAGAGCAGCAAAATACGTGGGACCAAAAACTGTGGCTATAGTAAATACTAGACCTATAAAACCTGTGCCAGTAAACTTAGGTCTTGAAGAATATCCACCTATAGAAAAAGTTATAGAGCTATTAAGTAAACTTTCAGGGAAAGTTATTAATTTTGACGCTTATGAAATTGCTAAGCATGCAGGTTCGACCCGTGTTGTTAACTCGGTCATGCTTGGAGCGATAGTAGCTTTAAAAGTGCTTCCGATACCTAGAGAGACCATATTAGAAACCCTGCTCGAAAATGTTCCAAAAGGAACAGAGAAAATAAATGAAGCCGCTTTCAAGCTAGGAGAAGACAAAATAAAGGAAGATTAGTGCTTATTGCAGGATTGTTGACACCTCACCTCTAATTACATTTCTTAAATTACGATAGGCGTCTTTCCCTTTTCATTTCTTTATCCAGTTCTTCCAGGAATTTTGCGAGTCCTTCAACTTCTCTTTTTTCTAATATTGCTCTTATCAAGTCTTCAGCCATCTCATCTGCTTTCTCAATAACTTTTAGCGCTGTGTTCACATCCCTAATTACATGTACATTGCCGTATCGGTCAATAAGTTTTATTACCCCTGATTTATGTGCTTTCAGTGTAAGGTTGCCGCTTACAAGTCTTAAAGATTCACCCTTTACAACTTTTAGTGAAAAACCATTCCTGCTTACGCTCTTTTTATGTAGTTTCATAACAACTTTGATATCGCCATCAATAAGTCTTAATTTACCGTCTGAAACGTGCAAAGTTGTTTTTCCTACAGTATATACTGCTTTCCCCTCTTTGGCTGCTATGCTAATCTCTCTTCCAGTCTTATCGTATATGAATACTAGCCATCTGTCTTCTCCTATAATTAGCTTTGGTGCTTGATCATCGACTATTTTGAAGGGGCCGAAACTTACAAGGGTTCTGCCAGTTTTTTCATCTCTAATAGTGAGTGGCCCTATTTTTACGAAGTCTCCTTCTGGTCCCTCTTCAATGTGTATGAAGGGAAGTTTTACTATGGTTCTTTCCGGCATGTCTTCGACATATATTCCTGGTAAGTCTATTCTTGTGTATTCAGCTTTCTTTTCTCTTTCTCTAGGCACTCTTGGCCTCCATAATTTTACTTGGTTAAGTCTTTTTTCAGCAGTAGAAATTACGTCATATTTTGTTTTGAAGCCCCATGTTTCTAAGTGTTCAGGTCTAGCCACAACCAAGTTGGCATTTTTCTTCGCGTTTTTCCATCTTTTTGAATTTCCTATTAGCACTGTGTCTCCTTCAAAGCTTTCTTGATACATTTTGACGTTTGCATCTACAACATATCTTCCTTTCCCAAAAAAGACTGCACCTATATCTCCGGTTCCCATATAGATCGGGACTGCTATTGTTGCTGGTGTAAAGGCTAGTTCAACCTTTCCAAGGCTGAAAAGTGGAACATTTTTTGTTACAACGTATACCTCCGATCCCACCGTAAGTCCCCCAAGTTTTTCTATAATCTCGTCGCTCGCAGATTTGAGCGTTTCAAATACATAGGTTCTAAAACTCCTTTCCTTCTCTTTCACCGAAGCAGGTTTAAGGGTAGATAGTGAAAGGGCTGCTAAAAACGATAAAATAAATACTGTTAATAGTTGACCTTTCACTTGGCTCCAGAGGGGGCCTCTAGCCCATCCTATGAAACCGAAAATGGCAAGTAGAATTAGCATGCCGAGGGTGCTCCAAGCTAAACCGTAAGTTAGCCTTTCTATGGCAGTGTATGGTACTGGATGCCAACCTCTTTCTAATACACCGCCTATGATATAGAGGATTATTGCTAGGAGGAGCATTTGATCTGGTGTCATGAGCAAGGTAAATAGTGTGATCCAATGCCATATTGTAAAGAGCCAAATAAAACCTAACAAGAGCGCTAGGAACTTTAATCCCGATCCTATAGCCTTAAGTGTATGGCTTTTCGGTGTAAGCTCGAATTTGAAAGGTTTTATGGTTCTTGCACCCACTGTTATGGATAAGGTTAATCCTGCAAGGAAGAGGAGAACCAGGATTTGAAGGTAAAGATTCCACTGTTGTCCTGTAATCCAGTTTACATTTAAGGCTATGTAAAGAATTATTGCTAGAAGCATGGAATATCCTGAAGTTATTGCAAATTTTTCAGCTAAGTTGCTTCCAGTGGTGAATGCGAGAAGAATTGTGGCGATAATTATAGCAATAAACACTTCTTCTACATATTGTTTAAAGGGTACTATTCCGGTTGCAACGATAATCCAAAATAACAAAAGTACTAGGAAACCGCCCAAAACTTTTCGTACATGTTCTTCACGGTCTTTTAAATTCATGTTAATTCTTGTTTTTATCATCTTTCTGATATCCTCCTCATGAATTGATGTAAATATCCTAAAAGCATGAGGGCGACACGCCCTTTGGTTGTGATTAAATATCTTCCGCGAGTTTTTTCTTGGGAAACAAAGCCTCCCTCAATAAGTTTGGAAAGGTGGAAAGTAAGTGGAGAAGGATTTAAGCCCGTATGTTCTTCAAGTTCTGTGAAATACTTCCCCTCTCTAAAGAGTAGTTTAAGAATGTAGAGGCGTTCTTTGCTTGCAAGAATTTTAAGATCGTTTTCGATTTCCAGAGGATCAAGCGTATCAACTAAAACAATTCTCTCTTTTAGTCCTTCTGATACTGTGTCGATTTGTTCTCTAATAGCTTCACGGATTTCGTCAATAATCCATTTACCAATATCGCTAATTTCTTCTGCACGTCTTTCTACTTCCCTTGGTTTTTCTTCCTCTACGATTTTAATCTTTACTTTTCTAGCCTCTTTCGCTAATACTTTCTTTTTTAATCTTTCAATTTCCATTCTAAGTCTTTCAATTTCTTCTAGTAAATTCCTCTCACTCAACGTTAACCCTTCCATACCCTAATTTACTTATATTTGCAGATATTTGCATACTACTTCTGTTCAAGCGATCTATTGGATACATCTTGTGGATTGATGTTCATTTCTTTGTCTAACAGTTTTATCTGTCTTTATTTTAGTTATTGATGGTTGTATTATTTTTACTCCATATATATGAAGTTTATGAATATAAACCTATATAAGCTTTTCACCAAACAAACAATACACTAAGCC
>JAGGSW010000122.1 GCA_021158895.1 Candidatus Odinarchaeota archaeon
ATAAAAAGCAGCTGCAAACATATCTGACACCATTACATTAAGTACTTTAAAAACTTTTAAAAATTGCGGTAAATGAGTTTATAGATTGGTCTAAAATAATTTTTCTATGGTAATCTGCAGTATTTTAAAAGAAGAAGTAAAATTTAATCGTAGGGACTGTACGTTTTGGTGGGCTCGACTTATTTTGACATTGTAATTGAGGGGAGAGGGGAGGAGGGAATACCAAAAAGAGCTATATCGAGCCTCTCACCATGCACAGAGCTGTGCTTACTACATGTTATCCCCTATAAATCTTTCTATTACCTTCAAAACACCTAACATAATAAATTGTAATGCCTTAAAAACGCACTTTCTACACGATTTACAACATATTTCTTGTCATAATATTAGCACAAAGGTTTAATTTAGGTTTAGAAGCGTGACATGTTTTAAACGCCTATCAACATTTTAGGAATTCTGTCGAGAAGGAACGTATTAAAACTTATGGGAAACCAGTTCTTGAACAACACAAAAAGGGAAAACTTGTGGAATTGAAAAACTTCGGATTTTTAATTAGTTTAGAGTTAAATTTCTTTATTTCAATTTTGATTAACTGTTAGGTAAGGACCTACGAAAACTTTATGCTCATTTATCGATTCGATGATTGCATTTTTCTGCACAGATAATTAATCACATTAATCATAAGCTATAACATACCAATACGTGTCATGTGACAAGAGTTTTATAGAAAGATGCTTATACCCCTTAGAAGTTGGAAAACACTTATTTTAGGGGAGTTCACTAAATTAGGTTTACCTAAAATATTTAAATAATTAACTTTATTTTCACTATATGAAATTTAAATTTCAATTTTTGAAATATCGAGGAGACAACTTTGATCGGCAAGGATTTAGGAGAAAAAGTCGAAGAGTGCCTAGAGGTTCTATTTAGACTGGAAAAAAATAATGAACGTGTAAAAACAACGGAATTGGCTGAAAAACTAGGTTTCCCTCTTTCCTCAATGACTGTATTACTTCAAAGACTCGCTAACATGGGTTTAGTCGAATATGAACCCTATAAAGGTGTCAGACTTACAGACAAAGGAAGAAAGGTAGCAATCAAAATAATTAGAAGACACAGACTGTCTGAAAGATTCTTAACTGACATTCTCGGCCTTGACTGGTGTGAAGTTCACGAGCACGCATGTAAACTTGAACATGCCATTACGGACAAAATCGAAGAAAAGTTGGATGAGAAACTGGGTAGCCCGGCTGTTTGCCCTCATGGTAACCCTATTCCAACTCCTAACGGAGAAATAATTTTCGAAAAAGATATCCCTCTTTCAGAGTTGCAACCCGCAGAAGAAGCCATTATCACCAGGATCATAGATGAAAATCCAGCTTTGCTTCGCCGACTTATTGCAATCGGTATCTTGCCTGGTGTCAAAATTACAGTTAAAGAAAAATCTCCACTTGGAGGAGCACTTGTTTTAAAAATAGGTGACTATGAGGTTGCATTAGGTCGCGATGTAGCTTCTAAAATATGTGTAAAAACAAGTACTGCTCCCCATAGACATAGACGTCGTATGCGTCACGGAGCAAAAAGCCGCAAATAAGTATAATGTTGAAAGAGAGGGTCGTCATGACTTCTTCAAGATGTTTTAAAGAACCAAAAGAGAGTAGTGATACTGTAAAAATATTATTGGCTGGTAATCCTAATACTGGTAAATCTGTGTTTTTCAATAGAGTTACAGGCATAGGGGTTATTGTTTCAAATTACCCTGGCACCACTGTTGAACTTATGGAGGGGAAAACAAAATTTAATGGTAGAGAAATTACCGTTATTGATCTTCCTGGCACATATTCCCTTGGCGCTGGCTCCATGGATGAAAGAGTTGCCAGAGCAGCTATCTTGGAAGAAAAACCCGCTGTTGTTATCAATATTGTAGATGCTGCTAACCTCGAACGAAACCTATACTTAACTCTACAACTCCTTGAACTTCAAATTCCAATCGTTGTTGCACTAAACATGGTCGATGAAGCTAGAAAAAGGGGCATCGAAATAGATCACAAAAAACTCTCTGAACTTCTCGGTGTTCCTGTCATTCCAACGATTGCAACGCGAGGTGAAGGCATTAGAGAAGTCGTAGATGCCGCTTTAAAAGTTTTTGATGGAAGACTAACAATTCGCCCCATGAAAGTACAATATGGACGAGACATCGAAGCTATAATCCACGAACTTGAAAAGATCGTAAAGAACCGTCTGAAAACACTTCCCAAGAACATGAGACCCAGAACTATTTCAATCCTCCTACTGGAGGGAGATCCTGAGATTATAGAAGAAATAAGTAAAATGGATGAAGAAGTTATAGAAATCGCCAAGAATTTTGCTAAGAAAATTGAAGAATTACACGGTGAACCTGCTAGCTTAAGAATTGCCAAGGAAAGATATGGCGTCGCCCACGGTATAGCTAAAGCCGTAACAACTAGGTATGAAAAGAAAATTTTACTTAGAGATAAACTCGATGCTTTAACTACGAACATGTATACTGGTTTTCCCGTAATGGTCTGCGTGTGGATAGGTTTATTTTCTCTCTTACTCTACGGCGGAAGTTTTTTGGAAGAACTAATAGTCTTCGGATGGGAAGGTTATATTGCCCCTCTTATTGAAAGAGGATTGTCTTATATCATTCCTAACAATTTCATTTATCAAATCGTTAGTAGAGGTTTAATTCTAGGGTTAGAGGCAGGACTAGCTGTTGTTGTACCTTATGTAACCCTATTTTATATAGCTTTAGCAGTTCTTGAAGACACCGGTTACCTTACACGCATGGCGTATCTTATGGATAACTTTATGCATAAAGTTGGGCTTCATGGAAGAGCTATAATCCCCCTCATAGCTGGCTATGGATGCAATGTTCCCGCAATCATGGGTACAAGGGTCTTAGAAACTCGAAGAGAAAGAGTTTTAGCAGCTTTTCTCATAACCTTAATTCCTTGCTCTGCCAGAACTGTAGTTATATTAGGTTTGATAGGCCAGTATATAGGTCTACTTGCTGTTCTTTCCATCTATGCATTAAACTTAGGTATTATTGCTTTTTCAGGCTTCTTTTTAAATCGCATTATAAAAGGTGAAACGATTGGATTAGTTATGGAGCTTCCACCCTACCGTATTCCGCATCTAATACCTGTTTTAAAGAAAACTTGGATTAGATTTAGAGAATTTGTATACATAGCTTTTCCACTACTTATTTTAGGTAGCTTAGTCCTTAGTGCTTTCGAATATTCCGGTGCCATTCAACCCGTTGTTTCTTTAATGAAGCCAATAGTTGTTGGAATACTTGGCCTCCCAGCCCTAACGGGAATAACATTAGTTTTCGGAGTTCTTAGAAAAGAAATGACATTAGAAATGCTTATAGTGTTATTTGGAACCACGGATTTCCTAGCAATAATGAACATAACTCAAATGATTGTTTTTACAGTAGTAGTTACACTTTACTTCCCATGTATCGCAACTTTCGCGGTTCTAGGTAAAGAGCTAGGATGGAAAACTGCCACCCTAATAGCAATATCAACAATTGTTCTAGCAATACTTATTGGAGGAATAACAAATTTCATACTTACATACCTCTAAGCATTCGAAATAATGTCATTTTTAGAAAACCACATCAAGTTGTATTTCCAATTTATTTATGCAATATAGGTGATGTGATCTTGCAAAAAGAGAAAAGGTATCAGTGCCCTCTCTGTGGCTTTAAATTCACCGAAAAGTCAGCAAAAAAGTGCACAAAATGTCCATTAGCATCAAAGTGCAACTTAATTATGTGTCCTAACTGTGGATACGAATTTCCCAAAATTTAGTCTTTCCAATTTTCCTTCGACTAGCACTTATTGATCAAATTTAGAGGCTAAAACACAATTCTTATCATAACGTTGAGATTAAAAAAATATATAGATACACACCGGTCAAGGATAATTACCCAGTTTATAGGTTGGCGAATTGAATATGGAGTTCCCAAAAAACTTTGCCTTGTACCGAGATAGAAAACTAGCAGAAAAAGTAGCAGAAAAAATAAAGAAAATTGCAGACAGAGAGCATTTCAAATTTATGCATGTTTGTGGAACACATGAAGATACAATTTCACGTTTCGGACTTAGATCAATACTACCCGAAAACGTTAAAGTTATTGCGGGTCCCGGTTGCCCCGTATGTGTAACACCACCTGAAGTTATTTCTGCGGCAATTGAGCTTTCCAAGCTTGATAACGTTATTCTGACAACCTACGGGGATATGGCGCACGTCCCAAGCCCAAGAGGCTCCCTTGTTCAAGCCAGAGCAAAAGGCGGAGATGTCCACATAGTTTACAGCATTATGGATGCCGTTAAGCTAGCTAATAAAAGGAAGGATAAGCAAATTGTTCATTTTGCCATAGGTTTTGAAACAACAGCTCCATCAACAGCAGCAACTCTTCTCAACAATCCACCAGAAAACTTCTCAGTATTAACCTATCACTTGCTAATTCCACCTGCAATAGATTTCCTACTAAGCCTTGGTGAGGTTAAGTTAGATGGATTTATTCTTCCAGGACATGTTTCCACAATCATTGGCTCAAACGCTTATAAGTATATTTCAGAAAAATGGCACATTCCTCAAGTTGTTACGGGGTTTGAACCATTGGATGTCCTTGTTGGAATTTACATGTTATTGAAACAGATAAGAGAGGGTAGAACTGAGGTTGAAAATGAATATGTGCGAGCCGTCAGGCCTGAAGGCAATGTTAAAGCTAAAGAAATGATGAAAAGAGTTTTCGACGTGGTTGATGCAAGGTGGAGAGGTATAGGCACTATACCTTGCTCAGGATTTAAACTTAAGAAAGAGTTCGAAAATTTTGATGCCAGCAAAAAATTTGAAATCACATTTGAAGAATTTAAGCAAGATTTACATCCAGGCTGCAAATGTGGAGAAATCCTCCGAGGCCTAGCACAGCCCGAAGACTGCCCACTTTTTGCTAAGGTGTGCACACCACTACACCCAATAGGTCCATGCATGGTTAGTAGAGAAGGCACGTGCGCAATAATCTACAAATACTCTCGATCTAAAAATAAGTAAGCGCGCTTCCCTCCTTAAAAGTTAAAACCTCAGAGAATAACATTTCCTTACAATTCATTAATAAAAGGGAAGCTTTAAGAAACTATCAATTCAAAAACAATATGGGCCCGTAGCCTAGCAGGATATGGCGCCGGCCTTCGGATAAATCTAAAATCTTAGTGGAAAGCCGGAGGTCCCGGGTTCAAATCCCGGCGGGCCCACCATACTTCTAAATAGTAATGTAAAAATTGTCTCATTTTAACTATAATTCGAATATGTGCTTTACTTTAACTAATGGTAAGGCTGAGATAAGCATATAAGGACAATTTTGTTTTCTGAATGTGCCTTAATGATGGAGGATGTAAATTGGTTAATACTAAGCTAGCTGATGTACTTTCTCACGTACTTTCAGCACCACTTTTTGCTCTATACTCACTTATCATAATTTATGCTGCCAATAGTGCAGCTTATAGCCCTTTACCTGCATGTTTAGCCTTCTTAATCGGTGGAGTTTTTCTAGCAATACTGCCAGTTGCTCCACTCACTTTAAATGTACTAAAGGGGAACATCGACGTGTTTGTTTCAGATAGGAAAAGAAGGCCAAAATTTTACTCGTACGCCCTTTTAAGCTATCTTGCGGGAGCCTTAATTTCACATATTCTAAGAGTAAAGATTCTAACAATAATTCATTTAGCTTACTTTTTTGTTACACTGTCAGTAATGATAGTAAATTTTAAAACCAAAATTAGTGCTCATGCCTCAGGAATAGCGGGACCAGTAACTTACATTGTATTTTTCCTGGGATTATCATATGCTTTCTTATATTTAATAATTATACCAGTTGCGTGGGCAAGAATTAAACTTAAAGCTCATACGATACAGCAAATAACCTTAGGGACTATTGTGCTGTAATAGTTACGTTCTTAACATGTTTTATAATGTATGATGTCCTACTATATTAGTGAAACTAAATATATAGG
>JAGGSW010000007.1 GCA_021158895.1 Candidatus Odinarchaeota archaeon
CTATAAATTTAACATACCAATGGCAAATTAATATATAAACACCCATGGGGAAAGAAAAATAAATATCCTAGGGTTGAGGAAAATGGAAGACAAAGCTGCGAAGTTGAAAGAAATAGCTGAAAAGATAAAAAACTGTAAGAAATGTGAACTTTGGAAAACTAGGACAAATGCCGTTCCAGGAGAAGGCAATCCTAATGCAAAAATAATGTTTATAGGAGAAGCTCCAGGCAGAAACGAAGACCTTTATGGTATACCTTTTTGTGGAAGAGCTGGTGCAGTCTTAGATGACCTTTTAAGCGAAATAGGCTTGAAAAGGGAAGATGTTTTCATTACTAATGTTGTGAAATGCAGACCTCCAAGAAACCGTGACCCTACGCCTGAGGAAATCGTTGCGTGTTCCCCCTATTTAGATGAACAAATTAAAGTAATAAATCCGAAAATAATTGTCACCTTAGGAAATTATGCAACTGGTTATATTTTGAGTAAATTTGGGTTCAAGGCTGAAAACATAAGTAAGGTTCGTGGAAAAGTTTTCAAAGTAACCACGCTTTTAACAACATTAAAAATTATACCAACGTATCATCCAGCTACTTCTCTCTATAGACCTCCACTAAGAGAATACCTTAAAGAAGATTTTAAAATCATAGCTAGAGAATTAAAGAAAACTTAGAATAAATTAAATCGTTGTATGGTGAGGCTATAGCGAGAGAAGCGTGCTACGGACAGATCCTTTGCATCCAAAGATACACTTAATCCCCCAACAGAGGAGGATTGAGGATCACGCTTCACCTATCGCCGCCTCAATATTTATATTGCTGGATTATAATATTAGTTTTTCTATTTGGAATCTTAGAAGGCTAATTACAACCAATATTTGAATGTTTAATTTAAAGTCGGCTATATATTGCTGTACGTAAAATAAATTGTATTATCGCGGTGAAATGGTAGATTATTATAATACCTTTAAAATAGGTAATTGAATTTGTAAGATAATGTTATAATGATTAAATAACTAGGTTTGATAGGAAGGGATTTTATGGAAGAAATTTTTGACAAAATTGTTGAAAAGGGATTCCAGCTTGGAGCAGAATATATCGATATGCGATATCAAGAAGTAAAAAGCGAAATTGTAGTATCTGAAAATGGGAAATTTTCAAGGTATGAAAGCGAGGCCGCCCGCGGTGTTGGTATAACAGCTATCGTGGACGGAATTCCAGGTTTTGCGTCTACCACCATAATAAATCCAGACATTTTATTGGAAGTTTTAAACGAAGCTGTTAAAATTGCTAAAACATCCACAAGGCTTGTTAACAAAAAGGTTTATGCTGAAATAGAACCTTACACCGATAAGAAAACTGTTTCCGTAAAAATAGACCCACTTGAGGTTTCTCCAAATGAAAAGGTCAGCTTTGTAGTTGATGTTAACAAAGCATCAATCATAAGTAATGAAATCAATAGTGTTTCTACAACTCTTGGGGTAGAAGAAGATCAAAGATTGTTTTTATCAAGCGAGGGCGCAAATATAAAGACTAAAGTTGTGTTAACTGGGTTAAGACACTATTCGGTTGCCAGAGTTAATGGTGTAATGGAACGGGTGAGAGATGCTGAAACCTTCGTTGGTGGATATGAGTTTTTCAAGGAATTTAATGCTGAGGAGTTCGTGACAGACCTATCAAAACTTGCTATTGACGCTGCGAAGGCTAAGCCCGCTAATCCGGGGACATATCCTGTTGTTGCTGATCCAGATATTATTGGATTAATTCTTCACGAAGCTTTTGGACATGCTAGTGAAGGAGATCTAGTTGCTAGTAAGGAATCTATACTTTGTGGTAAGCTTGGTGAGAAAGTTGCAAGCGAATATGTGACCATTGCTGACAATGGGATAGTTGAAGGAGGATATCCTGTATGGTACGATGATCAAGGAGTAAAGAAGCTGAAAACCGTTATAGTCAAAGAAGGTATTCTTGATGGTTACCTTTTAAGTAGGGAAACTGCTTCTGACCTTGGGTTGGAGCCAACTGGCAATGCTAGAGCACAAGATTTTGAGAATGTTCCCATCGTTAGGCAAACAAACTACTATATGGAGCCTGGAGACCATAGTTTTGAAGAACTTGTAGAGGATATAGATTTTGGCTACTATATTAAAGGTAGAGGCGGTGGCGGTGGTCAAGTGGATGTCGGTGTTGGCAGTTTCATTTTTAATGCAGGACCAAGCTACGTTATTGAAAAGGGAGAAATAAAAGAGTTAGTTAAATCCGTTTCGATTAGTGGATTGGTTTTAGAAACTTTAAAGAGCGTTGATGCTGTTGGAAAAGATTTTAAGGTTACCACTAGTGTTTTTGGTGGCTGCGGAAAAAGTGCTCAACGCGTTAGAGTAGGTCATGGAGGCCCATTTGTTAGAATTAGAAAAATGATTATTGGAGGAAGATAACATGATAGATTTGTTGGAAATAGGTGGGAAAGCTCTAAGTTTCGCCGAGAAGCTAAATGTAAGTGAAGTAGAAGTTTATCTTGTTCAAAATACTTCAAAAAGCTGTCTTTTAAGCGGTAAGATCGATGTTGTTAAAAGCAACGTAGCCTCAGGTATTGGCGTGAGAGTAATTATTAATAAAAAGATTGGAGTTTACGGAAATACAAACCTAGAGGAGAATGAGGTTGAAAAGGCCGTTGAAAAAGCTGTAAAGATAGCCAAGGCAAGTGACCCAGACCCAGATTTTAGAGAATTAAACAAAAAGTTCGGTAAGTCTTCTGTTTCCGGTATATATGATAGGGAAATTGCTGAAATGGACATAGAGAAGATTTTTGATGCCGCTGACACTTTAATAACATCTTCCATAGATTATAATGAAATTGTTCAACCTACACGTGGAATTATTGAAACTTCTACTTGGAAAGTTGCTATTTGTAATTCCCATGGCATAGAAGCTGAAAGAGAAGGAACAGGAGTAGTTACATGGTTTAGATGCAAGGCAAAAGATAGAGGAAAAGAAGCAAGTGCTGGAGAGTCAAAACAGGCAAGAAGATGGAAAGATATAGATTTCTCCGAAGTAGCAACAAGCGCTGCTAGCAAGGCTGTTAGCATTCTCGATGCCACAATGATTAAAAACCAGAAACTACCAGTTATTTGGCATAATAAGTTTACAGCATCGATGGTCGACATTATGTTTGGAACCACTGTAGATGCTTACAGTGTTCAAAAGGGTCGTAGCCCATGGAAGGATAAAGTTGGACAGCAAATAGCTTCTGAAGATTTTAACTTAATAGATGATGGTGTAATGGAGGCAGGTTTGAGAACTAGAGCTTTCGACGACGAAGGAGTTGCCACAAGAAAAACGCCCATAATAGAAAAGGGAGAATTAAAGGGTTTTCTATACGATACCTACACAGCAAACAAGGAGGGAGCAGAGAGCACTGGTAACGCTTTCAGAACTTATAGAAGTAATCCTCTTCCCGCACCTTCGAACCTTATACTTAAGCCTGGTAACGCTAAGAGGGAAGAAATCATTGAAGAAACAAGAAAGGGACTTTTAGTTGTAGATGTAATTGGTGAGTGGCTTAGTAACCCCATAAGCGGTGAAATGAGTGCAACTGTAGTCGTAGGTTATTTAGTGGAAAATGGTGAAATTAAAAAGCCCGTTAAAGGAATTATGGTTTCTGGGAATTTTCACCAAATAATAAAAGACGGAATAGAACTTATTGGCAACGATATTACAAATGTTGGCGGAGTGTATGCGCCCACAATAAAAGTATCTGAAATGACGATTGCAGGGAAATCATAACCTTAACTTTCATCTTGACTTTTTAAATCAAAATACAGTTTTACAGGTATTAAGGTCGCCAACGCCAGAGCTACTTGAAGCCTTTGGTACCCATATCTATTAATGAATTCTAGGATTGACTCTTTTAAGCCTATAGGACATTCTTTTTGAACAATTTCTATAAACTCTTCTTCACCAACTTTTTGGGCGGTTCTTCTAAGCTTTCTTAATGCATCATCTATGACTTTATTTTCTATGAACCGTATTACATCCTTTCTCGCTGCTGGAGGCAAACTTATAGTTACCTTTTTATAAAAGGTTTCTAAAAGGGTTTCAGCTATTTGTGCTATTTTTTCAGCTTGTCTAGAAGGAGAAGACTTTGGTTTTTTTTCTTCCCTAATTTTTTTAAGTAATTCAACTGTTTTTTCTAATTCTTCTTGCGTGGGTGGCTTAATGATTTCGTTTTGAAGTTTTTTAATGGCTTTCCTACCTAGCAGTTCGGTTTTTTTAATAACTTCTATATCTTGGGCTTTTTTGATTAGATCTTTGAAAATCTCTCTACTTGGGATTTCTTTTCCATGTCTGAGACAATATGCCCTAAGCTTTAGGAATAGATTTTCCTCATATTCTAGGTCCCCGTCAAAGAGGGCTAAAATTAAGTTTATGTTTTCGATTTCTTCGTCGCTTAGGGCTTTTACCTTTTCTTCAAGGGAACTCATAATTAACACCAAAACCTTAGAAAGTTGATAATTAATTATTAAAAGTGCAACCGTTTACTTAAGTGTTACTTGAAATTCAATAGCCAATTAAAAACTAGATACTAGTGGAAAATAGCAAAGAGTCTATATATCGAGTTATACATTTGGAAATTATTAATGTCATTAGATAATCCGTAAATGTGTATCCAGTTTTTTGAAAGTAGGAGACATCATAGAAATGGCAACAATAAATAACGCTAAGACTTTTGACCTTGAAAAAGATAATGGTAGCTTGATAATTATGCAAAACCGGAAATTCAATATGAAAAAGTGTATCACAGTGTTTTAGAACAGATTCAGGAGATTTTAAACGAAATTGAAGAGTTTAGAAAATATATGAAAAAGAAAATTACATTGAAATTTTGTTCCCGAAGACTTCTAAACAATTGTCTACTCTGTGAAAGACTTTATTCTTTTTTCGTTAAGTCTTTTAATGGCTTCTGATACGAGTTTGACTGCATTTTGGAAATCTTCAAGGCTAAGAACTCCTACATGACTGTGAATATACCTTGTTGGTACTCCTATCACAATACTTGGTACTCCATGCTTTATCATATGTATCCTTCCAGCGTCCGTACCTCCACGTTCCATCACATCAACCTGATACGGTATTTTAAGGTCTTCTGCAAGATCAATAATGAAATCTCTAAGTTTAATGTTTGGAATTAAAGTGGCATCACGCAGTAGTATAGCTGGTCCTTTTCCAACTTTTTCTTGTGCTTCTTCAGGCTTCACTCCCGGAACATCTCCTGCTATTCCGACCTCTAACACGAAGCAGAGATCTGGGCTGACAACCCAACCACTTGTTTGAGCCCCTCTAAGCCCTACTTCTTCCTGTGTTGTACCAACACCATACACTGAAACATCTAGGCTTTCCTTTGACAGCATTCGCATTATTTCAATGACAGCTGCGCATCCTATACGGTCGTCAAAAGCCTTACCCATTATTAAATTCGGATTCGCCATTCTTTCAGTAGTTGTTTCCGGCACTATTGGATCTCCCGGTCTCACACCCATTTTCTCTGCTTCTTCTTTGCTTGGGGCACCTATATCTATGAACATCTCTTTCTTTTTCACAACTTTTTCCGCTTCTTTTGGTTCTAATATATGTGGTGGCTTAGAACCTATAACGCCGACAATGTCTCCCTTTTTGGTTCTGATTCTAACTTTTTGTCCTAGTAAAACTTGATCAAACCATCCTCCTAGGGGAGAGAACTTTATGAACCCGTTCTTATCTATTAGCTTTACCATGAAACCTACTTCATCCATGTGTGCTGCTAACATAACTTTTGGGCCACTGCTCCCCTTGAGTTTCGCTATTATACTTCCAAGCCTGTCTTGTTCAATATCTCCGTATTTTTCTAATTCTTCCCTCATTAATTTTCTAACTTCTACCTCGTATCCTGGGGGGCCAAACGCTTCAGAGAGCTTTTTTATTAATTCAAAACTCATTTTTTATCACCATTCATATTCTACTTTATCTCTAAAAGAAGTTATCGATACAATGTTC